>NZ_JBCLVH010000012.1:29749-47827 GCF_039548255.1 Lentibacillus songyuanensis | reverse complement strand
CCCCGGTTAGACAGAAGAAGTCTAACCGAAATTCCTCAAATAGGCAGTTGGCGTTTCTGCACTATTATATCATTCGTATCATCTTGTCAACTCAGATGCTGTTGGTAAAAAGAGATCTTCACTTTCTTTCCACTTTTAGCCATCATAACCCATTATAGACTCAGGTGACAAATTATATACGTACGGAATCACTTACACACGGCGACGTTTTGGTGGGCGGCAACCATTGTGAGGAACTGGTGTTACGTCACGAATAGCTGTAACTTCCAACCCTGCAGCCTGCAACGAACGAATTGCAGCTTCACGACCTGCACCAGGGCCTTTAACCGTTACTTCTAAGGTTTTCATACCGTTCTCCACAGCTGATTTCGCTGCTGTTTCAGCTGCCATTTGTGCAGCAAACGGTGTTGATTTACGGGAGCCTTTAAATCCAAGAGCACCTGCAGAACTCCAGCCAATCGCATTACCTTGCACATCCGTAATCGTCACAATTGTATTGTTAAATGTAGAACGGATATGCGCGATACCCGTATCAATATTCTTTTTCACACGACGTTTACGTGTATTTGTTTTACGAGCCATTGATATTTACCCTCCTTCACATTATTTTTTCTTGTTTGCTATCGTACGACGTGGGCCTTTACGAGTACGAGAATTGTTTTTCGTCTTTTGACCGCGTACCGGCAATCCGCGACGGTGACGAACTCCTCGATAAGAGCCGATCTCAATTAGACGTTTAATGTTAAGGGATACTTCACGACGAAGGTCACCTTCAACTGTATATCCATCAACAGCTTTACGAATTCGTCCCAACTCATCTTCTGTAAGATCACGTACACGAGTGTCTTCTGAAACGCCTGCTTCTTTAAGGACTTCTTTTGCTACGGTTTTCCCAATACCATAAATATAGGTTAATGAGATGACTACACGTTTGTCACGTGGAATATCTATACCTGCAATACGTGCCATAAAAATTAGCACCTCCTGTTTATTAATGATAACCATAAATCCGATATCTGACCTCTGACACCTGACTTCTGGTTAGCCTTGCTTCTGTTTGTGTTTTGGATTTTCACAAATCACCATTACTTTACCTTTTCGCTTAATGATTTTACATTTCTCGCAAATCGGTTTTACAGATGCTCTTACCTTCATCTTCGTTACCTCCTTTAATATCGGAGCTCCATATTACTTATAACGGTACGTAATTCGTCCCCTAGTTAAATCATATGGTGAAAGTTCTACCGTTACTTTATCGCCGGGTAAGATACGTATGAAATGCATACGAATTTTACCAGACACATGAGCTAAAACGGTATGGCCATTTTCAAGCTCGACATTAAACATCGCATTTGGCAATGTTTCCGTTACGGTACCTTCCACTTCAATTACATCGTCTTTCGCCATCGTGTAGATCTCCCTTCTTCAAATCAGTCACAACCTCATTGACAAATTTAGTTATGGCAAACCGTAATTTCCCATTTGTGACACGACCAGTTTCTAGAAGGCTGTTTTGGACTTCTGGAGAGATATAATCCATAACTTCAATATGATGTAAGTTCTTTTTCTTTGGCCGATCATATTTACGTTTTTCCCCATCTGCTAGTAAGACATACCGTTCGTCAATTAATTTTATGACTACTGCATATTGGCCAGTCTCACGTCCCTGCTTAATTCGAACAACTTGACCCAACTGCGGAACCGAATCAGCTTCCTCCACAACGATCACCTTCACTTAGGCTATAATATATAAATCCCTTTTCGAAGGATTTTAAAGTTATCATGTGTCAACTACCTGTGTCACTTCTATATCAAGTAATCATGTGCTACCCAAATCACACACACTGTTATATTATACATTTTTACAGACAGAATTGCATCCCCATACAGCAGAATGCTTAATTTTCTATTTTCGCTTGAATATCTTGGAAGACTTGGTCGATTTCGCGATCGCCGTCTACGGTTACCAGATATCCCTTTTCGTCGTAAAAATCAAGCAGCGGTTTCGTCTGTTCGATGTTCACGGCTAAACGTTTTTTCACTGTTTCGGCTGTATCATCATCACGTTGAATGAGCGCGGAACCATCCCTATCGCAGATTCCTTCTTGCTTAGGAGGGTTATACAACACATGATATGTCGCGCCACATGTTGGGCAGATTCTGCGCCCAGTTAGACGCTCTACCAATTTCTCCTCTGGTACATCAATATGCAAGGCGTAATCAATCGTTTTACCCATATTTGTTAATAGTGACTGCAAGCTTTCCGCTTGTGCAATTGTCCGTGGAAAACCATCGAGAAGAAATCCGTTCTGACAATCACTTTTACGTAAACGTTCATCCACGATACCAATGGTTACCTCATCCGGAACTAGTGCACCTTGATCCATAAATTCTTTTGCCTTTTTGCCAAGCTCTGTTCCTTCTTTGATTGCTAAACGGAACATATCTCCTGTCGAGATATGAGGGATGTGATAATTTTCAACAATTTTTTCTGCCTGGGTACCTTTCCCGGCACCGGGAAGACCCATTAAAATTAAATTCAACAACTTTCCCCCCGCTCTTTTGAGGCTAATGCCTTCGTTACTTGATAAAGCCTTTGTAGTGTCGTTTGACAAGTTGACTTTCCAACTTTTTCATCGTTTGCAGCGCGACACCAACAACGATCAGCAAACTCGTTCCGCCAATTTGAATGGATGTGGGCAGATTCCCAAGTTTACCTAGAATGATAGGTAAAACCGAAACGGCTGCTAAAAATAGCGATCCTACAAGTGTAAGACGATACAACACTCGGGTTAAATAATCCTGCGTCTTCTTTCCAGGTCGAATGCCCGGAATATATCCGCCTTGTTTCTGTAAATTCTCTGCCATTTGTTCTGGGTTGACTTGAACAAAAGAGTAAAAGAATGTGAACGCAATAATTAATACTACATACACGATCATCCCGATTGGCTGGGTATAATCAAATATATTCTCAATGGTTGATGCGATCTTATTGTCTTCAAACAAACCGGCAACCGTTCTTGGTGCCATAATAAAAGCAATGGCGAAAATTACCGGAATAACTCCTGCAGCATTTACTTTCAGTGGTAAATGGGTGGAGTGACCGCCAACAGGCGAACGATTGACAAGTTTTTTCGCATATTGGATTGGTATTTTACGTAATGCTTGTTGGATGAAAATAACACCAACTGTCACCGCGATAACGACCAATACAATTAACGCAACAATAACAATATTGATAAACAACTCATCACCTGGTTTATCGAAATACTGGACGTACAGTTGTTTTACGCCATTCGGTATGGCTGCAACAATCCCAGCAAAAATCAGAATCGAAATCCCGTTTCCAACACCACTGGCGGTGATTTGTTCACCAAGCCACATCAAAAATGTTGTGCCACTAGTTAAGACAATCGCAATAATAATGAAGGTCAAAATACCAGGGTTAGAAATGAGCTGACCACCGGCCATCGCATTAAACCCGATTGACATTGCTATTGCCTGAACAAAAGCGAGCACGACTGTACCATAACGGGTGACTTGGGCAAGCTTTTTACGTCCCATTTCCCCTTGCTTTTTCCATTCAGCTAATTTCGGTACAACATCCATTTGAAGTAATTGCATAATGATTGAAGCTGTAATGTAAGGCATGATCCCCATAGCAAAGATGGAGAAGTTTTTTAGTGCCCCACCACCAAATGTATTCAAAAACCCGAATACATTTTGCTGGTTCATAAAATCAATTGCTTCTTTGTTTGTAAATGGCACAGGAATAAATGTACCAAGACGGAATATGATTAACATCAATAGTGTGAAAATAATTTTCCGTCTGATATCACCTATGCGCATAAAATTGGAGATTGTACGGAACATTAAATCACCTCAGTTTGACCGCCCGCTGCTTCAATAGCTTCGCGTGCTGAAGCAGAGAACTTATGAGCTTTTACTGTCAGTTTCTTTTCGATAGCACCTTTGCCAAGCACCTTAATGCCAGCTTTAAGTTTGCTTACGACACCTTCTTCAAGTAATAGCTCAGGTGTAACCTCTGTGCCGTCTTCAAATCGATTTAATGCATCCAGATTCACAATAGCGAAATCTTTACGATTAATGTTCGTAAAGCCACGTTTAGGCAGGCTTTGGAACAATGGCATTTGGCCACCTTCAAAACCTAGACGAGTACCGCCGCCTGAACGAGCTTTTTGTCCCTTATGTCCCCGGCCGGATGTTTTTCCGTTACCAGATGACGAGCCGCGACCAACACGATTTCTGCTTTTGCGAGTTCCTTCTGATGCCTTTAATTCATGAAGTTTCATACGAGCACCTCCCTTTACGCTAATGTTTGATTAAACCTCTTTCACTGCTACCAGATGGGATACTTTATTAATCATGCCCCGAACAGATGGTGTATCCTCATGAGTAACGGTCTGTTGAATTTTTTTAAGTCCTAACGCTTCAACAGTTTGTTTTTGCCCTACTGTCCGACCAATAACACTGCGCTTGAGGGTGATTTCTAACCTTTTAGACATAGTATTTCCCTCCTTATCCTAACAGTTCTTCTACAGACTTTCCGCGTAGTTTCGCAACTTCTTCTGCGCGCTTCAAGTTTGTCAGTCCATTTAAAGTAGCACGAATCATATTAATAGGTGTGTTTGCTCCAAGTGATTTTGTCAAGATATCACCAACACCCGCTAGCTCAAGTACGGCACGAACCGGTCCGCCAGAGATAACTCCTGTACCTTCTGCGGCAGGTTTCATCAATACATTACCAGAACCAAAGCGTCCATTGATTTCATGTGGAATAGTTGTGCCAACAATTGGTACTTCAATTAAGTTTTTCTTGGCATCATCCACAGCTTTTTTAATTGCTTCCGGTACCTCCTGCGCTTTACCAGTACCAAAACCCACATGGCCATTCTTATCGCCAACAACAACCAATGCAGCAAAACGGAAACGACGTCCACCTTTTACTACTTTTGCAACACGGTTAATGGTAACCACGCGTTCTTCAAGATCTAATTTGTTTGGATCAATACTAATATGCATGTAATATGTCCCTCCTTTATCGATTAAAATTCAAGACCTGCATCTCTTGCAGCATCTGCCAAAGCTTTCACACGTCCATGATAAAGATAGCCTCCACGATCGAATACAATTGATTTATAACCTTTATCCTGGGCACGTTTAGCAACTAATGCACCGACTTGTTTAGCTGCCTCTACATTACCTGAAGTTTCTACTTGCAATTCCTTGTCTTTCGTAGATGCACTTGCTAATGTCTGACCGTTAATGTCATCAATTAATTGTGCATAAATGTGTTTATTCGAACGGTACACATTTAGACGTGGGCGTGTTTCGGTACCAAAAAGGTTTTTACGAACACGTACATGTCTTTTTTTGCGTACTGCATTTTTGTCAGGCTTTGTGATCATCTAGGTCACTCCTTTCTCTACCCTAACTAATCTTACTTAGCAGTTTTACCTTCTTTACGGCGTACATATTCACCAGCATAGCGAATACCTTTTCCTTTATAAGGCTCAGGTGGTCTGATTGCACGAATATTGGAAGCAACCGCGCCAACTAATTCTTTATCAATTCCTTTAACAACGACTTGTGTGTTTTTTGGAACATCAATTTCAATGCCATCCTGGGGTTCAATTTCTACTGGATGTGAATAACCGGCGTTAACTACAAGTTTGTTTCCCTGTTTTTGTGCACGATAACCGACACCAATAATTTCAAGACCTTTTTCAAAGCCTTTTGAAACTCCTTCAACCATGTTTGCGATCAGGCTGCGGGTTGTGCCGTGCAATGCACGATGATCTTTATGATCACTTGGACGTTCAACGGTAATGACATTATCCGCAATCACAACCTTCATCTCACTGGAAAAATTTCTGGATAATTCACCTTTCGCGCCCTTTACTGTAATGTGATTTCCATCAAGTTTAACTTCGACACCATCTGGAATTTGTATTGGCTTAAGTCCGATACGAGACATTCCATACACCTCCTCAATTCAAAATGTTAATTACCAGACATAGGCAAGAACTTCGCCACCAACAGCTTGCGTACGTGCTTCTTTATCAGATAGCACACCTTTAGATGTTGAGACGATTGCAATGCCTAAACCATTCAGTACACGTGGCACCTCGTCAGCTTTTGCATATACACGCAGTCCTGGCTTACTGATACGTTTGATACCTGTAATTACTTTTTCGCTATTCGCACCGTATTTAAGGAAAATACGCAACACACCCTGCTTTGAGTCCTCAATGAATTCATAATCACGCACGAACCCTTCACGTTTGAGGATATCAGCGATTTCTTTTTTAATTTTCGATGCTGGAAGCTCAAGCTTATCGTGTTTTACCATATTAGCATTACGAATACGAGTTAGCATATCTGCAATTGGATCTGTCATAACCATTACTCATTACCTCCTTTCCCAAAACGGGTTTACCAGCTTGCTTTTTTGACACCAGGAATTTGACCTTTATAGGCAAGTTCACGGAAACAAATACGGCATAGTTTAAATTTACGAATTACAGAATGTGGACGGCCACAACGTTCACAGCGTGTATATTCACGAACTTGATATTTTTGTGGGCGTTTTTGTTTCGCAATCATTGATTTCTTAGCCACAATTTTCCCTCCTTGTATTAGCTCTTACTACAAACCTCACGCAGACTACTTTTGGAAAGGCATGCCGAACTGAGCCAACAATTCACGTGCTTCTTCATCGGTATTTGATGTTGTTACAATAACAATATCCATACCGCGCACTTTATTTACTTTATCGTAATTAATCTCTGGGAAAATCAATTGTTCTTTGATACCTAACGTATAGTTACCGCGGCCATCAAAAGCTTTTTTCGAAATCCCACGGAAGTCACGTACACGTGGTAAGGAAACAGAAACAAGCTTTTGTAGGAATTCATACATACGTTCACCGCGAAGGGTAACTTTTGTACCGATAGGCATTCCTTCACGCAGACGGAAACCAGCAATTGATTTCTTCGCGCGAGTAATCATTGGCTTCTGCCCAGAAATTAAAGCTAGTTCTTCAACTGCACTATCCAATGCTTTTGAATTTGAAACTGCATCGCCAACACCCATATTGATAACGATTTTTTCAATTGTTGGCACTTGCATAACGGACTTATAATTGAATTTATTCATCAAAGATGGCAAGATCTCATCTTGATATTTTTGTTTAAGTTGATTCATCACGAGCGCCCTCCTTTCGCTTGCAAATTACTTATCTAATGCTTCACCGGATTTTTTCGCGATGCGGACTTTTTTGCCATTCCGAATTTCGTGGCCAACACGAGTTGGTTCACCCGATTTTGGATCAATTGGCATTACATTAGAAACGTGAATTGGTGCTTCCTGATTAAGAATCCCGCCTTGTGGGTTATCTTGTGAAGGCTTTGCGTGCTTTTTAATCATATTAATTCCTTCAACAAGTACACGTTCTTTTTTGGGATATGCTTCCAATATGGTTCCTTGTTTTCCGCGGTCTTTACCGGAAATTACTTTTACTTTATCACCTTTTTTTACATGCATGCTTAACGCACCTCCTTGACAAGGCTTTTCATTTTCGCTTTATAATACTTCTGGAGCTAGAGATACGATTTTCATGAACTTTGCATCACGCAATTCGCGAGCGACTGGTCCGAAAATACGTGTACCCCTTGGACTCTTGTCATCACGGATGATTACGGCAGCATTTTCATCAAAACGAATGTATGATCCATCTTTACGACGCATTCCTGATTTACTTCGAACAACAACCGCTTTTACGACCTCACCTTTTTTGACAACGCCACCTGGTGTTGCTTGTTTTACCGAACAGACAATGACATCACCAATGTTAGCAGTCTTACGTCCTGATCCGCCCAACACTTTAACAGCTAAGACTTCACGAGCACCAGAGTTATCTGCAACTTTTAAACGAGTTTCTTGTTGTATCATATCCTTGAGACCTCCCTTCGGATCTTCCTTAGCGAACTACACTTAGATAATTACCGCTTCTTCCACAACGTCAATTAAACGAAAACGCTTGGTAGCTGAAAGCGGGCGAGTTTCCATGATGCGTACAACATCGCCGATCTTTGCTTGATTGTTCTCATCATGTGTTTTGAATTTTTTCGAGTATTTTACACGTTTACCGTACAGCTTATGGAATTTGTATGTTTCAACTACAACCGTAATGGTCTTATCCATTTTGTCTGAAACAACACGGCCAGTGTATACTTTTCGATTATTACGTTCCGTCATTTTGAGGGTAACCTCCTCTCATATTTCCGTTAGTTATTTACACTTACTTCACGTTGGCGTACAACGGTTTTCATACGTGCAATTGACTTTTTCACTTCACGGATACGTGCGGTGTTTTCCAATTGGCCAGTTGCCAGCTGGAAGCGCAAGTTAAATAATTCTTCTTTTAACGTTTTAACCTTTTGTTCAATTTCGGCAGTGGTTAGTTCTCTGATTTCATTAGCCTTCATTGATTTCACCACCAATTTCTTCACGTTTTACAAATTTAGTTCGAATCGGCAGTTTATGAGAAGCAAGACGTAATGCTTCGCGTGCTACTTCCTCAGGTACTCCGGCGATTTCAAACATGATTTTACCTGGCTTAACTACTGCTACCCATCCTTCAGGAGCTCCTTTACCGGAACCCATACGAACTTCAAGGGGTTTCTTTGTATATGGCTTATCAGGGAAAATTTTAATCCATACTTTCCCGCCACGTTTCATGTAACGAGTCATGGCAATACGTGCTGCCTCAATTTGACGACTTGTAATCCAAGATGCATCAAGTGCTTGCAAGCCGTATTCACCAAATGATACTGTTTTACCACCTTTTGCTTGACCTTTCATACGGCCACGGTGTTGTCTACGATATTTTACACGTTTTGGCATTAACATAATGCGTTGCCCCCTTCCTTATTTTTCGGTTTTTGTTGGAAGGACTTCACCACGGTAGATCCACACTTTAACACCAAGTTTACCGTAAGTAGTGTCTGCTTCTGCTGTTCCATAATCAATGTCAGCACGCAATGTGTGTAATGGCACTGTTCCTTCACTATAATGTTCCGCACGGGCGATGTCCGCTCCGCCTAAACGTCCGGAAACTTGTGTTTTAATTCCCTTTGCTCCACCACGAATAGCACGTTGAATTGCTTGCTTTTGTGCTCGACGGAATGAGATCCGGTTTTCTAATTGGCGAGCAATATTATCAGCAACCAGCTTTGCATTTAAATCAACCTTCTTAATTTCAACAATGTTGATGTGTACACGTTTGCCGGTCAAGCTGTTTAACGATTTACGTAAAGCTTCTACTTCAGAACCACCTTTACCGATAACCATACCCGGTTTACCAGTATGAATCGTGATGTTTACGCGATTTGCTGCACGTTCGATTTCAATAGAAGAAACAGCAGCAATGCGCAAGCGATTCTCAAGATATTCTCTAATTTTAATATCTTCATGTAGTAAGTCTGCATAGTCTTTGCCTGCGTACCATTTTGACTCCCAGTCACGAATAACACCGACGCGCAGACCTTGAGGATTTACTTTTTGACCCACTGACTATCCCTCCTTCTTTTCTGTTACAACCACGGTTATGTGGCTAGTGCGTTTGTTAATTTTACTTGCACGTCCTTGTGCACGTGGACGAAAACGTTTCAATGTAGCACCTTCGTTTACAAATGCTTCAGAAATAACCAGACTATCTGTATCCATTTCGTAGTTGTGCTCAGCGTTCGCGATTGCAGAATTAAGAACCTTTTCTACGACTGGAGAAGCACCACGTTGGGTATGGCGTAAGATTGCAATCGCCTCACCAACATTTTTTCCTCGAATTAAATCAATGACTAAACGTACCTTACGAGGAGCAATACGAACGGATTTTGCAACGGCTCTAGCTTGCATGTAGAGTGCCTCCTCTCATTAGCGTTTTGTTTTCTTATCAGCACCGGCGTGTCCCCTATACGTACGGGTTGGCGCGAATTCACCTAATTTATGTCCGACCATGTCTTCTGTTACATAGACTGGAACATGTTTGCGTCCGTCATAAACAGCGACAGTGTGACCAACAAATTGAGGGAATATAGTTGAACGACGAGACCATGTCTTTACGACTTGTTTCTTGTCATCTTCATTTAATTTCTCTATCTTCTTCATTAGATGGTCATCTGCAAAAGGTCCTTTTTTTAAACTGCGACCCATGGATAAACCTCCTTTCAAAGTTAGAGACGGGTCGGTATTTCCCGTCTATATACCGTTATTTTTTACGTGAACGCACGATATACTTATCTGTTTGTTTATTGCGCTGACGAGTCTTGTAACCAAGTGTAGGTTTACCCCAAGGGGACATCGGTGATTTACGTCCAATTGGCGCACGGCCTTCACCACCACCATGTGGGTGATCGTTCGGGTTCATAACCGATCCACGAACAGTCGGGCGTATACCTAACCAACGTGAGCGTCCAGCTTTACCAACACGAATCAGTTCATGCTCCACATTTCCAACTTGACCAATCGTTGCGCGGCATGTTGAAAGAACCAACCGCACTTCGCCGGAAGCTAAGCGAACAAGGCTGTATTTACCTTCACGACCCAGGATTTGAGCCTCGGCACCTGCTGATCTGGCCAATTGTCCACCATTTCCTGGTTTTAATTCGACATTGTGGATAACTGTACCAACAGGAATATCCTTTAACTGTAATGCATTTCCCAGTTTAATGTCAGCATTCACACCAGATTCGATTTTTTGTCCTACTTTAAGTCCTTTTGGTGCCAATATATAGCGTTTCTCACCATCTGCATAATGAATTAATGCAATGTTTGCTGTGCGGTTTGGATCATATTCAACCGTAGCAACGCGTCCTGGTATACCATCTTTATCACGTTTGAAGTCGATGATACGATATTGACGCTTGTGTCCGCCACCTTGATGACGTACCGTTAATTTTCCCTGGTTATTACGACCGCCGCGTTTGTAGATCGGGCTTAACAGAGACTTTTCTGGTTGATCCGTCGTGATTTCCGCAAAGTCAGATATAGACATGTTGCGTCGACCATTTGATGTTGGTCTGAATTTTTTAATCGCCATCTTATTTTCCCTCCTTCACATGAATCTTTTAGCCTTCAAAGAAGTCCAGTTCTTTGCTGTCTTCTGAAAGCTGTACGATAGCTTTTTTACGATCTGAGCGATATCCGCCATACCGGCCCATACGCTTGAACTTACCTTTTAAATTCATTGTATTTACTTTGATAACTTTCACACCAAAAACGAGTTCAAAAGCATCTTTGATCTCTGTTTTATTTGCTTTGGGGTTTACTTCGATTGTATATTTTTTTTCTGCCATTAAATCAGATGAATGCTCTGTAATGACAGGGCGCTTAATAATATCTCTTGGATCCTTCATTATGCAAGCACCTCCCCTGCTTTTTCAGCTGCATCCTTTGTTAGAATCAGCTTGTCATGCGTAAGCAAGTCTAGTACATTTACTTCTTCTACAGTAAGTACTTTTACTGTTTGAAGATTGTTTGCTGAACGAATGACTGTTTCGTTTTTATCTGCGGTAACAATCAATGCCTTATTATCAACATGAAGCGCATTTAGCATGTTAACCACTTCTTTTGTCTTCGGTGCATCGATTGCGATGTCGTCAAGAACAACAAGATTATCCTCCTGAACTTTAGAAGACAAGGCTGATTTAAGTGCTAAACGACGAACCTTTTTTGGTAGTTTGTAGCTGTAGCTCCGTGGTGTTGGGCCAAATACAGTTCCACCGCCAACCCATTGTGGTGAACGAATAGAACCCTGACGAGCACGCCCGGTACCTTTTTGACGCCATGGTTTACGACCACCGCCGCGTACTTCGGAACGATTTTTCACATCATGTGTGCCTTGTCTCATTGATGCCTGCTGCATAACAACAGCATCGTGTAATACATGTGTATTTGGTTCAATGCCAAAAACGGAATCTACCAGTTCCATATCTCCTGCTTGTGAACCATCTTGTTTAAATAGTGCTACTTTAGGCATGACATATCCTCCCTTCGTTTATATGATTAATTAGCCTTTATTGCACTCGTAACTTTTATATACGATTTTTTCGCACCAGGAACATTCCCTTTGATTAGCAATAGATTACGTTCGGTATCTACATTAACTATTTCAAGGTTTTGGATGGTTACTTGCTCGCCACCCATTTGACCTGGTAACTTTTTGCCTTTAAATACACGCATTGGGTCAATAACACCCATTGAACCTGGGCCTCTATGGTAATGTGATCCATGTCCCATTGGTCCACGCTGCTGATTATGACGTTTGATCGAACCTTGGAACCCTTTACCCTTAGATGTTCCAGTTACATCAATTTTATCTCCAGCTTGAAATACTTCAACGCTAATTTCTTGACCTACTTCATATTCATCAAGATTCGCGTCACGGATTTCACGAACGTAGCGCTTAGGGGTTGTATTAGCTTTTTCAGCATGGCCCTTTTCAGCTTTGTTTGTACGTGATGCTTTCTCATCAGCAAAGCCGATCTGGATTGCTTCATACCCGTCATTCTCCAACGTTCTCTTTTGTAAGACCACGTTTGGCTCAGCTTGAACCACTGTAACAGGGATTAATTCTCCAGCATCAGAGAATAATTGCGTCATGCCGATTTTACGACCTAAGATTCCTTTCGTCATCCGTTACACCTCCTATTAATACATGTTATATTATAATTTAATTTCAATATCCACACCGGATGGTAAGTCAAGACGCATTAACGAATCAACCGTTTGTGGTGTTGGGTTAACAATATCGATTAACCGTTTGTGTGTGCGCATTTCAAATTGCTCACGTGAATCTTTGTACTTGTGAACCGCACGCAATACCGTATAAACAGATTTCTCTGTTGGTAACGGAATCGGACCAGACACAGCAGCACCTGAACGCTTTGCAGTCTCTACAATTTTTTCAGCAGACTGATCCAAAATGCGGTGATCATACGCCTTTAAACGGATTCTTATCTTTTCTTTTGCCATTATTTTCCCTCCTTTTCGCCCATTTTATAATAGACATTCTCCGTGAAAATTTCTTGACCACCCGCCATGGCAAAGGGGCCGGGTGTTTCAACAACCTTTCACTTCATCGCCTTCATGACCAACATTTCTATTATATAGAAGAATCATGGTCAATGCAACCCTTTTTCGAGGTTAGTACCCAATAGATTGCACATCTATGTATTATACGTACTTTTTACACGGAATGCAAGGGATGGCGGGGATTTTTCGTGAAAAATACAGATAGACGAGTGCCGAACACCTGCCTAGGTATCGTTTTTAATATATAACTCTTGGAGCAAGGGTGCATAACAGACTGATACAAACGTATTTTACCCTATAGAACCCCAAACTTAGAAAGATTTGAATCTCAACGAAGATGCCCCTCTTATCGGTAAGACTTTTAGGAGTACAATATAGATAAAATGCGACATAACTTCGGATAGTAGTTATCTTACCACTACGGAAATACACTACGCTTTCCGTGGGTAACCCGTGAGCCTCGGGCCAACACGATGTTGGTCATGAAGGCGTTACGACAGGACGTCGCGTACTTAGCCTTCCATCCTTGCTTGTGACGCACTCCGGGGTCTCACCTATGCCATTCCTTCCGATATAATAAGGAAGGCCGACTAAGAACGGGCTTGTCGACCAACGTCGGCATACCCCTGTTGCATGGGCAAGGAGGCTGAGGCCGTGCCCACGGAAAGCATCCGCCCTCCCCTCACCCGGACGGCGGTACCAGCACACGTATTTGGAAATCAACAACTTCTTACCCCGCATTTTCCATCAACTGCGTCTTAGGATATCTCATTTAAAAAATACTTTTTATAGCCCCATTCTGTAATCGTACGTCTTTATTATAGAAGGTTTTGGTTATGCTCCTGTCCCTTAACTCTTTTAAATGGGTGTAATTGCAAAAAAACAGACGATGTCGTCACACCGTCTGTTTTTTTACATATACTAGCTAGTTTTCAATTTTAGTCGACTATTATTTTTCGATCGTTGTTACAACGCCTGATCCAACAGTACGTCCGCCTTCACGGATAGAGAAACGAGTACCATCTTCAATAGCGATTGGGGAAATTAGCTCAACATTCATTTCGATGTTGTCCCCAGGCATTACCATTTCTACGCCTTCTGGTAATGTAATAACACCTGTTACATCTGTTGTACGAAAGTAGAATTGTGGACGGTAGTTAGCAAAGAAAGGCGTATGGCGTCCACCTTCTTCTTTTGACAACACATAAACTTCTGCTTTGAAGTTTGTGTGTGGTGTAATCGAACCTGGTTTAGCTAATACTTGACCACGGTTGATATCTTCACGTGCAACACCACGAAGCAATGCACCAATGTTGTCACCAGCTTCTGCATAGTCAAGAAGCTTACGGAACATTTCTACACCAGTTACTGTTGTTTTCGAAGCTTCTTCAGCAAGACCGATGATTTCCACTTCGTCCCCAACTTTAACGGATCCACGCTCTACACGACCAGTTGCAACTGTACCACGGCCAGTGATAGAGAATACGTCCTCAACAGGCATCATGAATGGCTTCTCATGATCACGCTCAGGTGTTGGAATGTATTCATCAACTGCATCCATCAATTCGAAAATTTTAGCTTCATAGTCTGCATCGCCTTCAAGCGCTTTTAGTGCAGAACCTTTGATAACTGGTACATCATCACCAGGGAAGTCGTACTCTGTTAATAGATCACGAACCTCCATTTCAACTAATTCTAATAATTCTTCATCGTCTACCATGTCACATTTGTTAAGGAATACAACAATTGCAGGTACCCCAACATTACGCGATAACAGGATGTGCTCACGAGTTTGCGGCATTGGACCATCAGCAGCAGATACAACAAGGATCGCGCCGTCCATTTGTGCAGCACCAGTGATCATGTTTTTAACATAGTCAGCGTGACCAGGGCAGTCAACGTGTGCATAGTGACGAGTATCTGTTTCATACTCTACGTGAGATGTTGCAATTGTAATTCCACGTTCTTTTTCTTCTGGAGCACCGTCGATTTGGTCATAAGCCATTGCAGTACCTTTACCAGATTTTTTGTGCAATGTAGTTGTAATTGCAGCAGTTAGTGTTGTTTTACCATGGTCAACGTGACCGATTGTTCCAATGTTAACGTGACTTTTCGAGCGATCGAATTTTTCCTTACCCATTTATAGTTCCTCCTTTTATTAAGTGAACATGTATGTTTTATAGAGCAGGAAAATAACTTGTCTAAGGTTATTTTCCTAGCCTTCACTAAAGTTATACGTTAGATTTAACAAAAAATCAATTATTCACCAGCATTTTTCTTGATAATTTCTTCTGAGATGCTCTTTGGTACTTCTTCATAGTGATCAAAATGCATCGTGTATTGTCCGCGCCCTTGAGTGTTTGAACGTAATGCAGTTGCATAACCAAACATTTCCGAAAGCGGAACAAATGCTTTAATCATTTGAACTGGCCCGCGAGCCTCCATTCCTTCCACACGACCACGTCTGGACGTTACATCGCCCATGATATCGCCCATGTATTCTTCAGGAATAGTAATTTCTACCTTCTCAATTGGTTCAAGCAATACCGGCTTACATTTGTTTTTAGCTGCTTTAAGTGCCATCGATCCAGCAATCTTAAAGGCCATCTCGTTTGAGTCAACATCGTGATAGCTTCCATCGAACAGGGATGCTTTAACATCGATCAGCGGATAACCAGCTAATACACCAGATTCCAAGGCTTCCTTGATACCTGTTTCAACGGCTGGAATGTATTCACGTGGAACAACTCCACCAACGATCTTGTTTTCAAATTCAAAACCGGCACCTTCTTCGTTTGGTTCAATTTTAACCCAAACATGACCATATTGTCCGCGCCCACCAGATTGACGAATAAATTTACCTTCGACTTCAGCGGCAGCACGGAAGGTTTCACGATAGGCTACTTGTGGTGCACCTACATTTGCTTCCACTTTAAATTCCCGTTTCAGACGGTCAACGATAACGTCAAGGTGAAGCTCACCCATACCGGAAATGATTGTTTGACCGGTTTCGGCGTTTGTTTCTGTTCTGAATGTAGGGTCTTCTTCAGCTAGTTTACCTAATGCAATACCCATTTTATCCTGGTCTGCTTTGGTTTTTGGTTCAATTGCTACGGAAATAACTGGTTCAGGGAATTCCATGGATTCAAGGATAACCAAATCCTTTTCATCACAAAGTGTATCCCCTGTACTGGTGTCTTTCAAACCAACTGCAGCAGCAATTTCACCGGAATAAACAGTCGATATTTCTTGACGTGAATTAGCATGCATTTGTAAAATACGGCCAACCCGTTCCCGTTTATCTTTAACAGAGTTTTTTACATATGACCCGGAGTCTAATTTACCGGAATAAACACGGAAAAATGTCAATTTACCAACGTATGGATCAGTCATTACTTTAAAAGCCAATGCCGAGAATGAAGCACTATCATCAGATGGACGTGTGACTGTTTCTTCCGAGTCTGGTAAAACACCTTCAATTGGTGGTACATCTGTTGGTGCTGGCAGGTAATCAATGACACCATCAAGCATCAATTGAACACCTTTATTTTTGAATGCCGAACCGCAAAATACTGGGTAGAACTCAACATTCAATGTTGCCTGGCGGATAGCGTTTTTCAATTCCTCTTCAGAAATTTCTTCGCCCTCCAAATATTTCATCATCAGATCTTCATCTAACTCTGAAACAGCCTCAACTAACGCCGCACGTAACTCTTCAGCCTTTTCTTTATACTCGTCTGGGATATCACGGGATTCCGCCCGAGTACCCAAATCATCTTCATAATAAAAAGCTTTCATTGTAATAAGATCAATGATACCTTCAAAGTTATCTTCCGCACCAATCGGCAACTGAACCGGATGTGCATTGGCACCTAACCGATCCTTTAATGTCCCGGTAGCGTACAAGAAGTCTGCACCAATCTTATCCATTTTGTTAATAAACACAATCCGCGGTACGCCATAAGTAGTTGCTTGGCGCCATACGGTTTCTGTCTGCGGCTCCACACCTGATTGCGCATCAAGAACTGTTACAGCTCCATCAAGCACACGCAATGAACGCTCCACTTCTACTGTGAAGTCTACGTGTCCCGGTGTATCAATGATGTTGATACGATGGTTCTTCCATTGAGCAGTTGTTGCAGCAGAAGTAATCGTGATTCCACGTTCCTGCTCCTGCTCCATCCAGTCCATTTGCGATGCACCTTCATGTGTTTCACCAATCTTGTGAATACGTCCTGTGTAGAAAAGAATACGCTCTGTTGTCGTGGTCTTACCGGCATCAATATGTGCCATAATCCCAATGTTGCGTGTCTTTTCCAAGGAGAACTCTCTTGCCATGTATTCTTCTCCTTCCTGTGAAAACATTTAGTATGGTTATTACCAGCGATAGTGAGCAAACGCTTTGTTTGCTTCTGCCATCTTGTGCATTTCTTCGCGTTTCTTAACTGCTGCACCAGTGTTGTTTGATGCATCTAAAATTTCGTTTGCAAGGCGTTCTTCCATTGTCTTCTCCCCACGAAGACGTGAGTAATTAACAATATAACGAAGACCTAATGCTTGGCGTCGTTCTGGTCGCACTTCCATTGGTACCTGGTAGTTCGAACCACCAACACGGCGAGCACGTACTTCTAGTACAGGCATGACGTTTTTCATTGCTTGTTCAAAAACTTCCATTGCATTTTGACCGCTGCGTTGACCAACAAGTTCAAATGCATTATAGAGGATCTTTTGCGCTTTACCTCGTTTTCCATCGATCATAATTTGATTGATCAAACGGGTTACTAATTTTGATTTGTATAATGGATCCGGCAAGACATCGCGTTTAGGTACTGGTCCTTTACGTGGCATATGTCTCCCCTCCTTTCCTTCGTCTCTAAGTCATCTTAAGTGAGTTATTTTTTCTTTGGTCGTTTCGTACCGTATTTAGAGCGTCCTTGTGCACGGCCTTCTACACCAGCTGTA
>NZ_JBCLVH010000012.1:0-29651 GCF_039548255.1 Lentibacillus songyuanensis | reverse complement strand
AATTCCAGGAATATAAGCTGTTACCTCTATATTGTTTGATAAGCGAACACGTGCATACTTACGAAGTGCTGAGTTCGGTTTCTTTGGTGTCAATGTTCCCACACGCGTACATACCCCGCGTTTTTGTGGAGAAGATTGATCGGTAAATGACTTCTTGAAACTGTTATATCCCTTGTTAAGTGCTGGTGAGTCAGATTGCTTTGTCTTGCTCACACGTCCTTTACGTACAAGTTGATTAATTGTAGGCATTTGGATATCCTCCCTTCCCATTTATTACGTGAAATAGTTAGTAGCGAGCCACCAGTCTTCGGGGTTTTGTAAGACCACATATCCAGGTGGTTCATTTTTTAGCAAAAAACAAAGCTTTCACGAGACTCGACTCGCCAAAACTAATCTTGTTTAATTGCCACAGTTGATGCACCGACATCAATTCCGCAAGCCATGCCAAGCTTCTTCATCGAAGAGACACGAATTATTGGAATATCAAGATCCTCAGCCAAACGCATAACACGATCCGTCATGTGCTGATCGGCATCATTTGCAATAATTACTTCACTGATAACGCCTTTTTCCATTGCTTTAAGCGTCTGCTTTACTCCGATTATTAATCGCGATTGAACCTGAGTTACTTTTTCATAAGACATCGTAATATCCTCCAAAGCAAACAAGTAATAACCGGAAGCACCTTGAATATAGTACCATTGTCTTTTTTTAATGTCAACAGCCATTATTCATTTTCGTGCTCCCGATTACGTTTTTTTGTTTCCCTATTTGTGTCATGTGTTTTTTGTTGGTATTGATCATTTACTTAGCTCGCTACCGAAATACTTGCTTCCATGAAGCGACATGTATCCCGGTAGACAAGTATCTAAGCAATTTCTCAACATTCAAAAGTAACAAGCTTTTAGAAAACGATTGTTTATTGTACGATTTCTTCTTGCTCTTCTTGTTGTGGTTTGTCTACGGCTGCTTCAATTTTGCGATACCGGTCAATTCCAGTTCCGGCTGGCACCAATTTACCGATAATGACGTTTTCCTTCAGGCCAAGAAGCTCATCGCGTTTTCCTTTAATTGCAGCATCTGTCAAGACACGAGTTGTTTCTTGGAACGATGCGGCAGACAAGAACGAATCGGTTTCTAACGATGCTTTGGTGATTCCAAGCAGTACTGGTTTTCCAACTGCTGGCTGCCTTCCATCGTTTAGGACATCATAGTTGGCATCTTTAAACTGATGAATTTCCAGCAATGAACCTGGTAGAACGTTTGTATCTCCACCGTCCATCACGCGGATTTTGCGCAGCATTTGTCTTACCATAACTTCCACGTGTTTGTCACCTATTTCTACCCCTTGCATGCGGTATACGCGTTGCACTTCACGCAGCAAGTAACTTTGGACGCCATCGACACCTTGAACACGAAGTAATTCCTTTGGATCGACGGAACCCTCTGTTAACTCCTGCCCGGCAATTACTTTATCGTCAAGCGATACTTTAAGCCGTGCATTGTATGGAACTGCATAGGATTTTTCCTCTACATCGCCTTGAATCACAATTTCTTGTTTATCTTTCACTTCTTTGATTTCCTTGACCGTTCCGTAAATTTCCGTAATCACAGCCTGACCTTTTGGATTACGGGCTTCAAATAATTCTTGAATACGTGGGAGACCCTGGGTAATATCATCACCAGCAACCCCACCAGTATGGAACGTACGCATCGTCAACTGGGTACCTGGCTCACCAATCGATTGTGCAGCGATAATTCCGACTGCCTCACCAACTTCAACTTCCGCACCAGTGGCCAGATTGCGACCGTAACATTTTTTACAAACACCATGTTTCGTATTACATGTGAATGCGGAACGGATGATAACTTCCTCGATACCCGCTTCCACGATTTGTTTTGCCTGATCCTCTGAAATGACGGTATCAAATGCAACGATAACTTCATCTGTCTCCGGATGACGAACCGTTTCAAACGCTGTTCGGCCAATGAGGCGATCAAGCAATGGTTCGATCATTTCGGTACCGTCCATCAAGGAAGAAACTTTTAATCCCCGGTCGGTTCCACAGTCATTTTCACGGACAATGACATCCTGAGCGACATCAACAAGACGTCTTGTCAGATAACCTGAATCAGCAGTTTTCAATGCGGTATCCGCCAATCCTTTACGTGCTCCGTGTGTAGAAATAAAGTATTCAAGTACGGTTAATCCTTCACGGAAGCTGGATTTAATTGGCAGTTCAATAATACGTCCAGCCGGGTTGGCCATCAGACCACGCATCCCTGCTAGCTGTGTAAAGTTTGACGCATTACCACGCGCTCCAGAATCACTCATCATGAAAATAGGGTTTCGGTTATCCAGCGACTCCATCAGTTTATCCTGAATGGTATCCTTCGCTTGTGACCAGATGCCAATAACACGGTCATACCGTTCCTCTTCCGTAATCAGACCACGTCGGAACTGTTTTAACACATTATCTACTTTATGTTGCGCCTCTTCCAGGATAGTCTCTTTTTCTTTTAACACCACAATATCGGATACCCCGACCGTCATACCCGCCTTGGTAGAATAACTAAAGCCTAGGTCTTTCATACGGTCAAGCATCTTGGAAGTTTCACTGATCTTAAACTTCTTAAATACCTCCGCGATAATATCTCCTAAGAAACCTTTTTTAAATGGTTTGATAAGCTCACGGCTTTTAATTTCTTCTTTGACATCCGTTCCGCTTTCAACAAAATACTTTTCTGGTGTATGAAGCTCCAGATTTGTTTTTGTTGGCTCATTAATATATGGGAACGAGTCCGATAGAATCTCGTTAAAGATTAACTTCCCAACCGTTGTCAGCATCAGCTGGTTTTGCTGCTTCTCAGTGAAGGTTTGGTTGTGAACACTTGATGCATGAACAGCAATTCGTGTATGCAAATGTACATACCCATTTTGATAGGCTATCAGCGCTTCATTAATGTCCTTAAATACTGTACCCTCACCAATCGCACCTTCTCTTTCAAGCGTTAGATAATAGTTTCCTAAAACCATATCCTGGGACGGTGTAACGACCGGTTTTCCATCTTTTGGATTCAAAATATTTTGTGCGGCAAGCATCAAAATACGTGCTTCTGCTTGTGCCTCTGCCGATAATGGTACGTGTACTGCCATTTGGTCCCCATCAAAGTCTGCATTATATGCTGTACATACAAGCGGGTGCAACCGTATGGCACGGCCTTCAACCAAGGTTGGCTCAAATGCTTGAATCCCAAGCCTATGCAAGGTTGGTGCCCGGTTAAGCAATACCGGATGTTCTTTGATAACATCCTCCAGCACATCCCATACTTCTGGATGAACCCGTTCGATCTTTCGTTTGGCTGACTTAATATTGTGTGCAATACCTTTTTCAACCAACTCTTTCATAATGAACGGTTTAAACAATTCCAATGCCATTTCTTTCGGCAGACCACACTGGTACATTTTCAAATGCGGACCAACAACGATAACAGAACGGCCGGAATAGTCAACCCGTTTTCCTAACAGGTTTTGCCGGAATCGGCCTTGCTTACCTTTTAACATATGCGACAGCGACTTTAACGGACGGTTACCTGGTCCTGTTACCGGACGACCGCGGCGGCCATTATCAATCAAGGCATCAACTGCTTCTTGCAGCATACGTTTTTCGTTCTGAACAATGATGCTTGGTGCCCCAAGATCTAATAAACGCTTCAACCGGTTATTACGGTTAATCACACGACGGTACAAATCATTCAAATCGGACGTTGCAAACCGACCGCCATCCAGCTGTACCATTGGTCTAATTTCTGGCGGAATGACTGGTAATACATCCATGACCATCCAGCCTGGTTCGTTACCTGAATGACGAAATGCCTCCAGTACCTCCAACCGCTTAATTGCACGGGTACGGCGCTGTCCGTGTGCTGATTTCAATTCTTCTTTCAACATATCTACTTCTTTTTCAAGGTTGATATCTTCAAGCAGTTTACGAATTGCTTCAGCACCCATTTGGGCCTTAAAGGACTTGCCGTATTTATCGTAATATGCACGATATTCCTTCTCGGATAACAATTGTTTTTTCTCCAGCGGTGTACTCCCCGGATCCGTTACAATATATGCCGCAAAATAAATAACCTCTTCCAATGCACGAGGCGACATATCCAGGACGAGCCCCATTCTGCTTGGAATTCCTTTAAAATACCATATATGTGAAACTGGTGCAGCAAGCTCAATATGTCCCATGCGTTCACGACGTACCTTTGCCTTAGTTACTTCTACACCACAACGATCACACACAACACCTTTATAACGTACCCGCTTATACTTACCGCAGTGACATTCCCAGTCCTTTGTGGGACCGAAAATACGCTCACAAAAAAGGCCATCCTTTTCCGGCTTTAACGTACGGTAATTAATTGTTTCTGGTTTTTTTACCTCACCATATGACCATGAGCGGATTTTCTCCGATGAAGCTAAACCAATTTTCATATACTCAAAGTTGTTTACATCTAGCAAGGGGCCTACCTCCCTTTTTAGTGTCCGATTTCTTAAAAGTAAAGACGGTATAAAATTTGCCGTTGTTGATCTTACTTTCAGTGATAGCCACGCTCGGCTCCAGCGCCTTTGCTCTTATGCCTAAAACCGAGATGCTGGCTTAAGAATTAGAACCAACATCCCGATTGTTATTAATTTTGTTCCACTTCTAAATTCAGTTTGCTTGCGGATTGGGTTTCTTCTTCTTCCATATCTCGCATCTCGATCTCTTCTTCATCACTCGAAAGAATTTTAACATCTAACCCAAGGCTTTGCAGCTCTTTGATTAGCACTTTGAATGATTCCGGAACACCCGGTTCAGGTACATTATCACCCTTAACAATCGATTCGTACGTTTTCACCCGACCGACAACATCATCCGATTTCACGGTTAGAATTTCTTGGAGTGTATAAGCAGCTCCATACGCTTCCAATGCCCATACTTCCATCTCACCAAAACGCTGTCCACCGAATTGTGCTTTACCACCGAGCGGTTGTTGGGTAACAAGTGAATACGGACCGGTTGAACGTGCATGCAATTTATCATCAACCATGTGTGCCAGCTTAATCATATACATGACACCAACGGAAACACGGTTGTCGAATGGTTCACCCGTTCTTCCGTCATATAATACCGTTTTTGCGTCTCTAGGCATGCCGGATTCTTCTAGTGTTTCCCATACATCTTCTTCCCTCGCACCATCAAATACTGGTGTTGCCACATGAATACCTAATCTTCTTGCGGCGATACCCAAGTGTAATTCAAACACCTGTCCAATATTCATTCGCGATGGAACCCCCAATGGGTTAAGCATAATATCTACCGGTGTACCATCTGGTAAGAATGGCATATCTTCCTCTGGTAATATTTTGGAGATAACCCCTTTATTACCATGACGGCCTGCCATCTTATCTCCTTCATGAATTTTACGCTTTTGGACGATATATGCACGAACAAGCTGATTCACACCAGGAGGCAATTCATCCCCGTCTTCGCGGTTGAAAATCTTTACATCTAGTACGATTCCGCCAGCACCATGCGGCACCCTTAGTGAGGTATCACGTACTTCGCGGGCTTTCTCACCAAAAATGGCATGAAGCAAGCGTTCCTCAGCAGATAATTCGGTTACACCTTTAGGGGTCACTTTTCCAACTAAGATATCCCCATCCGTTACTTCAGCTCCAATACGGATAATTCCCTGTTCGTTGAGATTTTTTAATGCCTCTTCTCCAACGTTTGGAATATCTCTCGTGATCTCCTCTGGCCCTAACTTGGTATCACGTGATTCCGACTCATACTCCTCTACGTGGATCGAGGTATAGACATCATCTTTAACAAGGCGTTCACTCATGATAATCGCATCTTCATAGTTGTAGCCTTCCCAGGTCATAAACGCAACGAGCGGATTACGGCCAAGTGCCAGTTCCCCTTTCTCCATGGATGGACCATCAGCAAGGATTTCCCCTTTGGTTACCCTGTCGCCAGCACTGACAATTGGACGCTGGTTGTAACATGTCCCTTGGTTCGAGCGGATATATTTCTGTAACTTATAGCGATCCAAGTCACCTTTTACTTCTTTACCATCAACTTCTGCCACACGGCGAACAAGTACTTCCTTTGCTTCAACGTGTTCAACTACCCCTTCATGGCGGCAAATAATCGCTGCACCAGAGTCTTTTCCAGAAACATATTCCATTCCTGTTCCGACAATTGGCGCCTCCGGATTCATCAATGGCACTGCTTGTCGCTGCATGTTTGCACCCATCAATGCACGGTTGGAGTCATCATTCTCCAAAAACGGAATACATGCTGTCGCAGCGGAGACCACCTGTTTTGGCGATACGTCCATATAATCTATCTGCTCTTTTGGAACAGCCGTGTTTTCCCCACGAAAACGGGCTAAAACTTCTTCACTCATGAAGGTCCCATCGTCACTTAAATCGGCGTTTGCCTGGGCTACAACATAATTATCTTCCTCATCGGCGGTCAGATAATCAATTTGCGCTGTTACTTTGCCTGTATCCGGATCAACCCGACGATATGGCGTTTCGATAAAGCCGAACTTGTTCACCTTGGCATAACTGGATAACGAGTTGATCAAACCAATGTTCGGCCCCTCTGGTGTTTCAATCGGACACATACGGCCATAGTGGGAGTAGTGTACGTCACGAACTTCCATTCCAGCACGTTCACGCGTTAATCCACCAGGTCCTAAAGCGGATAAACGACGTTTATGGGTCAGCTCCGCCAATGGATTTGTCTGGTCCATAAATTGAGAAAGTTGGGAGCTTCCAAAAAATTCCTTAATCGAAGCAATCACTGGACGTATATTAATCAATTGCTGTGGTGTGATACTGGATGTATCCTGAATCGACATACGCTCCCGTACAACACGTTCCATTCGGGACAACCCGATGCGAAACTGATTCTGCAGCAGTTCTCCTACAGAACGCAGCCTTCTGTTACCAAGATGATCAATATCATCTGTATCACCAACCCGGTGCAATAAATTAAAGAAATAACTAATAGACGATATAATATCAGCAGGCGTGATATTTTTAGCGCTATTTTCAATCCCTGCATTGCCGATAACAGTTAATTCCCTTTCCCCGCTTGGATCTGTCGGGTCAATAATTTTAACTGTTTGGACGCGGATCGGGTCTTCTAATACACCCTCATGCGGTTCAAGAATTTGTTCACCAAGCATATCCTCATCTTTATCCAAATAAGGTAATATCTTGTTAAGCAATTTCCGTTCCAAACGGTCACCTTTTTGTGCCAGCACCTCGCCAGTTTCCTGATCGACAACCGGCTCTGCCAACACTTGGTTGAACAAACGGTTTTTGATATGCAGTTTTTTGTTCATTTTGTATCGGCCAACATGAGCCAGATCATAACGCTTTGGATCAAAGAAACGTGAAATTAATAAGCTTTTAGCATTATCTACTGTTGGCGGCTCACCTGGACGCAAGCGTTCATAGATTTCAAGCAATGCCTTCTCGGTTGTTTCCGTATTATCTTTATCTAATGTATTTTTCAAGTACTCATTTTCACCGATCAGATCGATGATTTCCTGATCTGTTCCAAATCCAAGCGCACGTAATAACACGGTAATTGGTAATTTACGTGTTCGATCGATTCGGACATATGCAACATCTTTCGCATCGGTTTCAAATTCCAGCCATGCCCCGCGGTTTGGAATAACGGTTGCGGTGATGCCTCTTTTCCCATTTTTATCAATTTTTTCGTTATAATAGACACTTGGAGAGCGAACAAGCTGTGACACGATGACACGCTCTGCCCCATTGATGATAAATGTGCCCGTATCTGTCATAAGCGGGAAGTCTCCCATAAACACTTCCTGCTCTTTTACTTCGCCTGTTTCATTATTAATTAAACGAACCTTCACACGAAGCGGAGCATTATAGGTAACATCTCGTTCCTTTGATTCATCAACAGGATACTTGGGTTCACCTAAACTATAATCAACAAATTCCAATGATAGGTTCCCTGTAAAATCCTCAATTGGCGAGATATCCTGAAACATCTCCCGTAATCCTTCTTCCAAAAACCATTCATAGGAAGCGGTTTGGATTTCGATTAAATTGGGTAATTCCAATACCTCACTGATGCGAGCATAGCTCCTGCGTTGGCGGTGCCGTCCATATTGAACTAGTTGACCTGTCAACTGCTTCACCTCTCAAATCCATCATTTTTCATCGCATAATCCTGAAAAACAACTATTATATTTAGAAAAACATAAGCTGAAATACGCGTTCATTTCAGTTTATATTTTTCGAATCATAAATTGTGCATAAAAAAGCAATCTGCTAACCTTGCCAAGTAATCAGCAAAGATAAAGATTCCATCGATAAGAATCAAAAAAGACGTAGCTTTTAACAAAAATCAACTACATTTCTCTCCATACTTATCTGTTCAGACACGTAAACCATTTTACCATTGTCTCCGATTGCCGATAAAATATACGTTTCTTTTCCATGAAAATACCTCTTGACAAGGGTAATCCCATATTAGCATTTTACTATAATACCATAGCAAAATTACAAGGTCAAACATTAAAGACTAAAAATGCTGTAATGTCAATACCGTTTCCGTTTAACCCATCAGGTGCGACTTACTCTGACGGTCACTTTATTGCGCGCAAAATAAAGTATCCCTTCGATCGGGCTATTGCCTCAACGTTGCCAAACAATACGTGCAATTTTTCTTTTGTCGATGGCGCTCCTTGTTTTTTTTGAATAACCACCCATAATTCACCTTGATCTACTAAAGCTAATTTGCTTTCTTCATACATCTTGTGAATGACATGTTTACCCGCTCTTATTGGCGGATTGGTCAAGATGGCGGCAAACGTTTGGTCAGCCAAATTGGTAAATCGATCGCTCGCTACAAAATCAACATTATCCACATGATTCATTGCTGCATTTTCCTGTGCCAGGTTTAAAGCTCGTTGATTAATGTCAGCCATCGTTACATGTCGGTTCGGGAAATGATCTGCCACGGACACACCAATTGGCCCGTATCCACAGCCAAGGTCCAGCAAACGCCCTTGCACCTTGGGTTCGGTGAATTGCTCAATCAGTAAACGGGTACCATAGTCAACCTCATTTTTAGAAAATACGCCATGATCACTTGTAAATGTATATACTTTTTCTTTAAGTTGATAACTCCATGTCTTGGGTGAACTTTTCGATTGGGGTTGTTGTGAAAAGTAATGCTCTGCCATTTTGGGCACCTGCTTTAATCATTGTGTAACGGATCAGGAAGAAACTGTAAAATCCTGTTTTACTGGAGTTCCCCTTCTCTCTGAGTCGAATACGATCCACTTTTACCGTTGTATTATAAAGTGAAATTTCATTAAGCGGGGGTTCCTTTCCTCACCCGCTTATTTTTTGGTTCCCCCTCAAAATCTCGAAGCGGAAGTCTTACTGCCCATTAAGAGTGGGATAAATCATTTGTTTCAGGAAACGTTTCGTCATTCATGCGGGGTTTCATAATGCATGACAAAGCCCGCCGATAATCCGGCGAGCTTTTATCATGTATTACTTCACTTCAACAGTTGCTCCAACTTCTTCAAGTTTACCTTTTAGTTCGTCGGCTTCTTCTTTAGAAACGCCTTCTTTAATTGCTTTTGGAGCATTATCTACTAAGTCTTTCGCATCTTTAAGACCAAGACCAGTAATTTCTTTAACAGCTTTAACAACTTTAATCTTGGAATCTCCAGCACTTTCAAGTACAACATCAAATTCCGTTTGCTCTTCAGCAGCTTCTCCGCCGCCAGCGCCACCTGCTACTGCAACTGGTGCTGCAGCTGTTACGCCAAATTCTTCTTCAATTGCTTTAACAAGATCGTTTAAATCTAAAACAGACATTTCTTTAATAGCATCAATAATTTGCTCTTTTGTCATGATTTGTTCCTCCTAATTTTTTATTCATTTATTCTAACGCTGGTCGTACATTACGCACCCTGTTCTTCTTTTTGGTCTGCAACAGATTTTGCAGCATATGCAAAGTTGCGAATAGGAGCTTGTAATACGCTAAGCAACATGGAAACCATACCTTCGTAGTTTGGCAAGTTACCAAGCTCACTAATTTGCTCGAGAGTCGCAATTTTTCCCTCAATCACACCACCTTTAATTTCTAAAGCGTCGTGTTCTTTGGCGAATTTGTTCAAAACCTTAGCTGGTGCAACCACATCATCATTACTGAATGCAATGGCTGTTGGACCTACCAATATATCTGTAAGTTCCCCAAGCTCAACTGACTCAGCAGCACGGCTTGTCATCGAGTTCTTGTAAACTTTAAATTCTACATTTGCTTCACGAAGCTGTTTCCGTAATTCTGTAACCTCAGCCACATCAAGACCACGGTAGTCAACTAATACTGTCGATTGACTTGCAGTAAACTTATCAGCAATATCCTGAACAAGCTGCTTCTTTTGCTCGATAATATTCGTATTTGGCATTATTCCACCTCCTAGTAATGTTCATCATACCGGGCATCAAAAGAGAAACCCACATGTAGACATGCGGGTTTCTCTTAACAAATGTTTATCAATGATAATTATATTTGTCCTTAACCACCTCGGCGGGAAATTAAGCGAGTTACTCGCACCTGCTGTCTACGGTATAACGTATTCTATTTTTAACGCTATTTAGTATAGCGAATAGCGAACTAAAAGTCAACCCTGTCCTTAACGGTAATTAGAGATATCCACTCTAATTCCAGGACCCATGGTTGATGTGATGTTAGCATTACGCATGTAAACACCCTTAGCCGCCTGCGGCTTAACCTTGATCATCTGTTCGGCAAGTGCAATGAAGTTATCGACAAGTTTTTCATTATCAAATGAAATCTTTCCGATTGGCACATGGATATTAGATGATTTATCAACGCGGTATTCCACTTTACCAGCTTTAATTTCGTTAACAGCCTTTTCTACTTCAAAAGTTACTGTTCCGGTCTTAGGGTTAGGCATCAGGCCTTTTGGTCCAAGTACACGTCCCAGTTTACCAACTTCAGCCATCATGTCTGGTGTAGCAACGATCACGTCAAATTCAAACCAGCCTTGATTAATTTTATTAATCATATCCTGATCTCCTACATAGTCTGCACCAGCAGCTTCTGCTTCTTTGGCCTTATCACCTTTCGCAAAAACAAGCACACGTTGCGTCTTACCAGTACCATGCGGCAACACCATAGCACCGCGGATTTGCTGGTCAGCTTTCTTCGGATCTACACCTAAACGGAATGCCACTTCAACCGTTTCATCAAAGTTTGCTTTCGCTGTTTCTTTTACCAAAGCAACAGCTTCGTTTATTTCATATGCTTTTGAACGATCAACAAGCTTGATTGCTTCTTGATACCTTTTACTCTTTTTAGCCATTTTATTTCCTCCTATGGTTTGTGGTTTATAGCGGTTAGACCTCCCACTTAAAAAACAGGTATACTGTTTTTTCGGATGCCAGGGGTAGTGCCGGCTTCGTTTAACACGAAGCTTCAACACCTATCTGCTGCACCCTTTCACGAAAAAGGCTGCGAAGGGCAAAAAACGCTCTCGCAACCTGCGCCGTCAATAAAGTGAAACTTCATTCAGTGGGGTTTCCCTTTCTCCCCCACCGAGACAGGAGAACAAAGGCTAAGAACTAGAACGTCAGTGTTGCAACGCCTTTGTGACCTGCACCGTGCAGGCCCGAACAGAATCGGACCTTTGTTATGCAGTTGACCCTACTTATTTTTTCGTTCCACCTCAAAATCTTGAAGTGGGGGGTCTTACTGCCCGTTAAGACGGGATAAAGTTACATCTGGCAACGGCATTTAAACAACACATTGTTAGACAGCCGCTTTGGCCTTCTTTGTTAATCTTCTATCGAAATGCCCATGCTTCTTGCTGTTCCTTCAACCATACGCATTGCTGCATCTACATCGGCAGCGTTTAAGTCAGGCATTTTTGTTTCCGCAATTTCTTTTACTTTGTCGCGTTTTACAGTTGCAACTTTATTACGATTTGGCTCACCTGATGCAGTATCGATACCGGCTGCTTTCTTTAACAAAACAGCTGCGGGCGGAGTCTTTGTAATAAATGTAAATGAACGGTCTTCAAAAACCGTGATTTCTACCGGAATAATCATACCAGCTTGATCTTGCGTACGCGCATTAAATTCTTTACAAAATCCCATAATATTCACACCTGCTTGACCTAATGCCGGTCCTACTGGCGGTGCCGGATTCGCTTTTCCAGCGGGGATTTGCAGTTTTACTAATTTGATTACTTTTTTAGCCACGAGACACACCTCCTTAAAGTCCGTGATGTGGTAATAGGGTTTGCCCCTCCCACTCATATTTGCCATTTCCCTCAACTAATCTTCGAGGTCATAAATAACAAAAGAATTTTAGCACGAATCAACAAAGAATGCAAGTTTTCTTATTCACATTTCTACTAAAGTCAGCAAAACCACTTGCACTCATACGTGATTGAACATCCCAATTCTATTAATGTCTGCATGTATTTTATTCTACCTCTATTATAACTTTTTAATTTGTGCGAAGTCTAACTCAACAGGGGTCTCTCTGCCAAACATATTGACATGAACTTTAACCTTCTGTTTATCAACGTCGATCTGCTCAATCGTCCCAGTAAAGTTTTCAAAGGGACCATCCGTAACCGTCACATTTTCCTTAATTTCAAAATCAACTTGCGCAACAGGTTCGGCCACTCCCATCCGCTTCAATACAGTGTCTACCTCATCAGGCAACAACGGTGTCGGCTTTGATCCATGACCACTCGAACCGACAAACCCGGTGACACCCGGAGTATTTCTTACAACATACCACGAGTCATCCGTCATAATCATTTCCGTCAGCACATAACCAGGAAAAAATTTCTTCTTCAATACCTTCTTTTTCCCGTTCTTAATTTCCGTTTCCTCATCCTCTGGAACAATCACACGGAAGATCTTATCTTCCATCCCCATTGATTCCACGCGTTTTTCCAAATTTGTTTTTACTTTGTTTTCATACCCCGAATACGTATGAACCACATACCAATTTTTCTCCATTAGAACAGGACAAACTACCTTGTCCTTCCCTCCTTTTCAGATGCCAGAGGTTAAAGGCAGGAGGTCGGATCGATTCCTCACCCTAAACCAGGCCAAAATTTCAAAAGCCCTTTCTAAAACCATATTAAAAAACCCGATAAACCGGGTTTTTAACGAAAGTTTTATTTAATTATCATTATAGCATAAATATAGCATTATTATTCAGTTAAAACAATTCTAGTATCTGTGTTAGTCCCAGATCGACTAATGTGAAGAAAACAGCAACAAATACAACAGTCGAAATAACCGTTATCGTATAGCTTGATAATTCTTTTCCTTTTGGCCAGCTGACCTTCTTCATTTCCCGTGTCACATTTTTAAAAAAAGAAAAGATCTTCATGTGCCTGTCCCCCAAATTTATTGCTACCGTGATCTCATTTTGTTTCACGGTGTAATGTATGTTTTTTGCATGTTTTGCAATATTTTTGTACTTCCAATCGCATGGGTTTTGTTGATGCATTCTTATCGGTTGTATAGTTTCGGCTTGAGCATATTGCACACGCTAACGCCACTTTCTTATTCATCTTCCCACCCCCGAAACAGGGATTTCACAACATAAAAAGCTGCTGATCTATGCCAGCTACACGTCCAAACTTCCTACATTAATGTAGCATTGTTAACCAGTAATGTCAACGGATCGTCATAGACTGATTTCACTCGAATCAATCAGTTGTTCCAATTTGCGTTTCACCCGCTGCAATGCATTGTCAATAGACTTCACATGACGTTTTAACTCCACAGATATTTCCTGATATGTCCGGCCATCCAAATACAAATTCAACACCCGACTTTCCAGGTCGCTTAATAATTCAGATAACTTATCTTCCATATCCCCATACCGTTCTCGGTTAATGAGCAGTTCCTGCGGGTCAATCGCTTTGGAACCCCCAATGACATCGAGCAACGTACGGTCAGATTCCTCATCATAAATAGGCTTGTCCAAGGAAACATAGGAATTAAGCGGAATATGCTTTTGCCTTGTCGCCGTTTTAATCGCCGTAATAATTTGCCGGGTTATACAAAGTTCCGCAAATGCCTTAAATGAGGATAACTTGTCCCCATCAAAGTCCCGGATTGCTTTGTAAAGACCGATCATCCCTTCTTGAACAATATCCTCTTTGTCTGCACCAATTAAAAAATAGGTACGTGCTTTTGCGCGTACGAAACTTCGGTATTTATGAATTAAGAAGTCAAGTGCATGACTATTTCCGTTCTGGATCAATTGGATGATCGCATCATCATCAAGCATTTGCAGGTTGTTATGATATGTCTCTATTTGCTTGACACTCACCAAATACACGACCCCCCGACTATAAACAGTCCATAGAGACAGTATACCGTAACCGCTTGCATAGTTCAACCAAATTAGTAGAAAAACAAAGGATTTGATTTTATCCCGCCTTAACAGTCAATAAGACACCCATTGAATGAAGTTTCACTTTATCTATCATGATGTTGCGCGGAAAGTGTTTTAGTACACTATACTAGCGAAGGGGAACGGAGATTCCTGCTGGAAAACAAAGAGATCACTGAAAAAAGTACCTTTCATAATCATTTGGAAGAAAACAGGCCAGAAACGTGCGTGAACTGGCTCGGAAAGCGAAAACGCTGAGACCCCCACAGGGAACAGTCTTTGCGAGGAGGAGGCTCAGCCCGAGCCCGCGGGAAGCGCAGGGTTTTCCCGTAGCGGCTGTAAAGCATCGAACATAATTTCAAGTTACGTCGTAATTTCCATCAACTGCGTATTGATCCACCTGTTGATAAAGTAACATTCTAAATTCCCATCCTATGATCTTCGTCTTTTATGCAGAAATTTCTCAGTATGTCCTTAATTTTAGTTATCACCGCGACGCCACTTTTCAAACACTTCTAATACGCTTTTCTCAAACGGTATATTTCGTTGTGGTTTTTCCTTTACATAGTGATCAATACTTTCCTCAATCTCTGATTCAATATTTTTCAACTCGATTAGCAACTCTCTCGCAGATTTACGCAATGCACCGCGTCCAAAAATGGTACGTTGCTCCGCATAATCAGAGGTCGCTACATATACCTGATTATCGACATGCTTTAAATCCTTTACAATCCGTTCAATGCATTCATCCGCCGTTTCCTTTTCTTTTGTATAAATAATTTCTACCTTATGCTCGTTACGTTTATTGGCCAGACCCTTGACAAAATAAGCATCAAACACAACAATTACCCGCTGGCCAGTAAATGCTTTGTACTCAGCCATTTGCTCAATTAAACGATCTCTCGCCTGTGCCATGTCCTTTTCCTTCAGCCGCTGCAGTTCCCCCCATGCACCAATAATGTTATATCCGTCCACTACAATTACATTCATCGGTCATTCTCCAAGCGGATGTCGCTTTCGAAATACTTCATACAGTAATAAGCTGCATGCCACAGAAGCATTCAGCGAGGAGACGTGACCAACCATGGGCAAGCTGACAGTCCAATCACACTTTTCCTTCACGATCCGGCTCATCCCCTTACCTTCATTACCAATGACGACAGCGATTGGCATTGAGCCATCAAGGGAACGATAGTCTTCGGTGCCTTCCGCTTCCGTACCAACAACCCAGATATTCTCGGCCTTTAACGACTCAATCATCTGCGCAATATTGGTCACCCGGACAACCGGAACATGTTCCAGTGCTCCTGCAGCTGTTTTTGCAACCACTGCCGTTAACCCTACCGAACGCCGCTTAGGGATAATCACACCATGTACCCCCGCTGCATCTGCTGTCCGCAAAATCGATCCTAGATTATGCGGGTCTTCCAGCTCATCCAGAATAATAAAGAAAGGTGGCTCCTTACGCTGGTTAGCCTTAGCAAATAAATCATCGATGGAAGCGTATTGATAAGCCGCGACATACGCAATAACACCTTGATGATTGCCATTTGCCAGCTTGTCCAGTTTATTTTTTGGCACCTTTTGCACCAGCGTGTTCGCTTCCTTGGCAAGCTGTTTTAATTTTCCTTGTACGTTTGGATTCAGTTGTTCGGAAATCAATAATTTATTTACCGACCTGCCAGACTGTAATGCCTCGATAACCGGGTTTTTTCCAATAATAAGTTCCTGGTCCATTCAATCAGCTCCTTTCCTCGATAAACCTGACAGCGTCTGATAACAGTGTCTGTAACCGATTCTTATTTTCTAATAAATGATGGTAGCCTATTAAAGCCTCGAACGCAGTACTATATCGATAGGTTTGAACACTGGTATTTTTCGGAACAGACCCCGATTTAGCATTACGTCCGCGGGCAACAACTCGTTCTTCCTCATACGTTAAAAAGCTTGTTTCCAGCCAATGTAAAATAATCGCTGCTTGTGCTTTTGCTGATACGAAGGTTACCGCATGGTGGTGCAGCTGATTTGGCAACACACGCCCCGCTCGAAGGAGATGCTCTCGAATATACACCTCATACACGGCATCCCCCATGTATGCCAGGGCTAAGCTCTTCAACTGTTTAACATCCAATTCCATGATTAGCCCCTTTTCCAGCGTGTACCTTGCGGGGTATCTTCTAAAATAATCTGCTTTTGTTTCAACGTATCACGAATTTCATCCGCATGTTGAAAATCACGGTTCTTCCTTGCCTCGATCCGCTCTTGAATTAATGCTTCAATCTCTTCATCCAGTAGCTCTTCTTTCGTTTCAAGGGTCAATCCAAGAATGCCCAGCAATTCTGCTATCGTTGTTTGAAACGCATCAATCACATTTGTTGCGGTTTGCTCTGATTCCAAATACAGGTTTGCTTCTTTGGTTAAATCAAACAACACAGAGATGGCATTTGCCGTATTAAAATCGTCATCCATTTCCGATTCAAACTGCTTCTTTAAATCGTCTATTTTCTCCAGCCAGCGATTCGTATCTGCATCCAGGTTCATGCTCGTTTGTTTGCGATACCCAAGATTATAATAAGCCGTTTTAATCCGTTCCAGACTATTTTCCGCACCTTTTAACAGCTCTTCGCTAAAATTTATTGGGTTACGATAATGCACGCTAAGCATAAAGAAGCGAATAACCTGTGGATCATGCTGTTCAATTAATTCCCGGGCTAGCACAAAGTTTCCAAGTGACTTCGACATTTTTTCATTATCGATATTAATATACCCATTATGCATCCAATAATTTGCAAATGGCTCTCCGGTCATTGCTTCCGATTGGGCAATTTCATTTTCATGATGCGGAAAAGCTAAATCCTGTCCGCCAGCATGGATATCAATCGTGTTACCCAGGTACTTCCTTACCATTGCCGAGCATTCAATATGCCAGCCAGGCCGACCTTTCCCCCACGGTGCTTCCCAGGCAATCTCATCGGGTTTTGCTTTTTTCCAAAGCGCAAAGTCAAGGGGATCTGTTTTTTTCTCTCCAACTTGAATTCTAGCTCCCGATCTGAGTTCATCAATCGATTGGTGGGACAGCTTCCCATATCCATCAAAAGCACGCGGTTTAAAATATACATCGCCATCCACACTATAGGCATAGCCTTTATCAATCAATACGGCAATAAAATTAATAATATCATCCATTGTTTCGGTTACACGCGGATTTAATGTTGCCTGCTCTACTCCTAACGCGCCAACATCTTCTAAATATGCGGCAATAAAACGATCAGCAAGCGCAGGCACTTCTTCGCCAGCTTCTTTCGCCGTTTTAATGATCTTATCGTCTACATCGGTGAAATTTAATACATAGTCAACCTCATACCCGCTGTATTCCAAATATCTTCTAATCGTATCAAAGACAATTGCCGGCCTTGCATTTCCGATATGGATATAATTATATACCGTTGGCCCGCATACATACATTTTCACTTTGCCCGCTTCAAGCGGCTTAAATACTTCTTTTTTTCGTGTCAGTGTATTATAAAGTGTTATCGACATGTTGCTGTTTCCCTTCTTTCAATTCTGCTATTTCGTTTCGCAATTCACGCACTTCCCTCTCCAGTTTGCAGCATCGGTCAGAAACCGGGTCAGGTATTTTATGATGATCTAAATCGCGACGCACCTTTTCACCATTTTGCTTCACAACCCTGCCAGGGATACCGACTACCGTGGAATGGTCTGGTACGTCGTGTAATACAACCGATCCCCCGCCAACCTTGGCACTTTCGCCTATCGTAATCGCACCCAATACCTTGGCACCAGTAGAAATTAAGGCGTTATCCTTTACTGTGGGATGGCGCTTTCCCTTTTCCTTTCCTGTACCACCTAAAGTTACGCCCTGAAAGACCGTCACATTATTACCAATTTCACATGTTTCCCCGATAACAACCCCCATGCCATGGTCAATGAAAAATCGTCGGCCAATTTGCGCGCCTGGATGGATCTCAATTCCGGTACAAAACCGGCTCAGTTGTGAAACCGCTCGAGCGAGAAATCGCAAATTCCGTTTATATAGTGCATGTGCTATACGATGCGACCAGATAGCATGCAATCCGGAGTATGTTAGGAAAACCTCAAAATACGTTCGTGCAGCAGGATCCTGCTCAAAAACAACATCCATATCTTCTTTCATTCGTTTAAAAATCCCCATTCGAGCGCCCCCCTTAATTTATGATCAGCGTTTGCTTGGAACTCTAACTAAAAAAACGCCCCTGTGTATGCTATACACAGAGACGCTTGATGCGCGGTCCCACTCTGCTTGAAGATAATTCTTCCAACTTCTAACCTGATAACGGCAAGGTGCCGCCGTTATGTTCGCTTAAGCTTCATAACGGACTCCAAGGTGCATTTCAAAAACGGTTTTTAAAATCACTCGCAGCCTAGGTGATTCTCTCTGGGTAAAAAATCGCGTTTTCTACTTCTCCTTATCTACGTTCGGGCAATATTGTATTATTACTATATTATATTTTTAGTGTGATGTGAACTAAATTACGCTCCAAGCTGTTTAAGAATTTTATCTAAACGGGCGACAACAACATCTTTTCCTAATAATTCAATCGCCATTGGCAGCTCTGGACCATGCGTTTGGCCCGTTGTTGCCACACGAATTGGCATAAACAGCTTTTTGCCGCGATGTTTCGTTTCCTTTTGTGTTGCTTTAATTTCTGCCTTAATCGTATCTTTATTAAACGCATCCAGGTGGATCAGCTTATCCGTAAATACCTGCAGCACTTCCGGAACCTGTTCCTCTTGCAGCACTTCCATGGATGCCTCATCGTAATCAATATGCTTTTTGAAAAACAAGTCGGTCAATTCCACAATTTCCGCACCATATCGAAGCTGTTCTTTATATAATGCAATGACCTTCTCAGCCCAGATTCTTGTATCTTCATCCATATCCGCCGGAAGCTTGCCTTCCTTAACTAAATGCGGCATGGCCAGATCAATAACTGTTTCCATGTCCTTCGCTTTAATATACTCATTATTCATCCATTTAAGCTTTTGCGGATCAAAAATAGCAGCCGATGTAGATAACCGATCCGGGTCAAAAATCTCTATTAATTGATCCTTCGTAAAGATTTCTTCTTCCCCAACAGGCGACCACCCTAATAACGTAATAAAATTAAATAACGCTTCTGGCAAATACCCCAAATTACGATATTGCTCAATAAACTGCAAAATGTGTTCATCCCGTTTACTCAGCTTTTTGCGATCCTCGTTCAAGATAAGGGTCATGTGGCCAAATGTTGGTGACTCCCAGCCGAACGCATCATAGATCATCAGTTGCTTCGGTGTATTCGAAATATGCTCTTCTCCACGCAAAATGTGAGTAATCGCCATCAAATGGTCATCAATTGCGACGGCAAAATTATAAGTAGGAATGCCGTTCTTTTTAACAATAACCCAATCCCCGAAGTCGCTTGATTCAAACGTGATATTTCCCCTGACCATATCCGGGAATGTATATGTTTTATGTTCTGGCACCCGAAAGCGAATGCTCGGTTTACGTCCTTCTTGCTCAAAAGCCGCTATTTGTTCCTTCGTTAAATCACGATGGGCACCGGAATATTTTGGTGCTTGTCCTTTTGCCCGCTGCTCTTCTCGTTCTTGATCAAGCTCTTCTTCTGTCATATAGCATTTATATGCCAGACCTCTCGCTAACAGTTCATCAATATACTTTTGATAAATGTCAAGCCGCTCCATTTGCCGGTATGGTCCGTATTCCCCGCCAATATCGGCACCTTCATCCCACTCGATACCAAGCCATTTTAAATAATAAAACTGGCTCTCCTCGCCGCCTTCTACATTGCGTTTCTCATCGGTATCTTCCGTACGAATAATAAATTTGCCATCAAAATGCTTGGCATATAAATAATTAAAAAGTGCCGTTCTGGCGTTCCCAATATGTAAATGACCAGTTGGGCTTGGCGCATAACGAACACGTACTTGATTGGTCATGAATGATACCCCTTCCTTTTATATGTTCATGTTAAAAATAATATTTCATCGCTTTCTGGGTGATTATTACGTTCTTTTACATTTTGACAGCAAAAAGCGATAACATATTTCTGTTATCACTTTTGCACTCTTAGTATGTTATACCTCTTTTATAACGCTTTTTCAAGTAATTTTGGTTTTGCAAAGATCATTCGACCTGCGGATGTTTGTAATACACTAGTTATGAGCACTTCAATTGTCTTGCCAATATAGTCATGACCTTCTTCCACGACAATCATCGTACCATCATCCAAATAAGCAATTCCTTGATTTTGTTCCTTCCCATCCTTGATCACTTGCACAACCAATTCCTCACCAGGAAGAACAACCGGCTTCACAGCATTTGCCAAATCATTAATATTAAGAACACGAACACCTTGTAAGTCGCATACTTTATTTAAATTAAAATCATTGGTAACCACGACTCCATTAATCACCTTGGCTAGCTTGATGAGCTTACTATCCACCTCTTGAATATCTTCAAAATCACCCTCATAGATTTCTACCTTTACAGGCAATTCCTTTTGAATTCGATTCAACACATCTAGTCCACGACGACCACGATTACGTTTTAATGCATCCGATGAATCGGCAATATGCTGCAGCTCACCTAATACAAATTGCGGGATAACGATTGTCCCTTCTAAAAAACTAGTCTGGCAAATATCAGCGATCCGTCCATCGATAATAACACTTGTATCAAGTATCTTTGCTTTAGGCTGCTGTTGCTCAGCTGTTTTTTCATTTGAAATGGTCAGCTTCTTATCTTTCTCTTTGCGATTAAAGTTAAATAAGTTCATCAGCTCTTCTCTGCGCCGAAAGCCAATTTGGAAACCAAAGTATCCCAACAAAATCGTGATAAACAATGGAACTACCTGCGAGACCAAGCCGCTAAACGTAATATCTTTCAACGGAATATTGATGAGATAAGCTAAAACAAGTCCGACGATTAACCCTAAACTGCCAAACAACAAATCACCAACAGGAACCTTGATTAGAGCATCCTCAATCCATCGCAGAAAATTAACAATATGGTCCGCTACTAAATAAGAAAAAGCAAACAGAACAACCGCGCCAATTACCAAACCGAGGTATGGGGATGCGACCCATTTCGTACTAGTAAAATCTAATAATTTAATGATATCCGGTATATACAAATACCCAATTGTACCACCTGTAATGATGAAAAATAAATGCACAATTTTTTTCAGCACCACTGTCACCTCCTAACCCTCAGTATTACCTGTTTTTTTATAAAATAACCAAAAAAATAAAATTATAGCTACTAACACTTTAAAGAATAGCATAGCCACAAAAATGAGTCAATTGAATAAACATAAAATTTTATCACAATAAAAAAACAAAGTCAATACAAAATCCCTATATTTTATGGGTATTTTAGAATTTCTAGCTCTTAAGTCCTGCCTCCAAAGCTTCTGAAACTGATTTCACCCCAATAACTTGAATCGATGTTGGCGGTGTCCATCCATCCAAATTATTTTCAGGACATATCACCCGTTTAAAACCAAGTTTTGCTGCTTCCTGTACACGTTGTTCAATTCGTGAAACCCGTCTAGCCTCACCCGTCAAACCAACTTCACCAATAAAGATATCATCCGGTTTTGTCGGCTGATCCCGAAAACTGGAGGCAATCGCAACAGCAATAGCAAGATCAATCGCAGGCTCATCCAGTTTCACTCCACCAGCAACCTTAATATATGCATCTTGGTTCTGTAACATTAACCCAACCCGTTTTTCTAACACCGCCATCAGCAATGGAACCCGATTTGCATCTACTCCCGTCGCCATCCTGCGTGGATTTCCAAAGCTTGACGGCGATATAAGCGCCTGAATCTCCACCAGTACAGGCCTAGTGCCCTCCATGGAAGCAACAACCGTTGAACCGGCTGCACCGCGAGAACGTTCTTCCAAAAAAATTTCGGATGGATTTAACACTTCCCGAAGTCCCGCTTCTTTCATCTCAAAGATTCCCATTTCGTTCGTACTGCCGAAACGGTTTTTCACCCCGCGCAGGATGCGATAGGTATGATGGCGCTCCCCTTCAAAATAAAGGACAGCATCCACCATATGCTCCAGCATCCTCGGCCCGGCAATGGCTCCTTCTTTTGTTACATGTCCCACAATAAAGATAGGTATCCCATTTGTTTTTGCGATTTTCATCAATTCACTTGTACACTCTCGCACCTGTGATACACTTCCAGGTGCACTGGTTACTTCTTCACGAAAGATCGTTTGAATAGAATCAATCACAACAAATGATGGGTTCACTTTTTCAATTTGATTGGCAATATCAAACAAATTGGTTTCCGATAGTACATATAATGAATCAGCAGTTATTCCCAAACGGTCGGCTCGAAGCTTTGTCTGTCTAATCGATTCCTCGCCAGAAATATAAAGTACTTGCAGCTCTTTCTCAGCAAGCTGCGCAGATATTTGCAACAGTAATGTCGATTTGCCAATTCCCGGGTCACCACCAATTAACACAAGTGAGCCAGGAACAATTCCACCACCAAGTACACGGTTGAATTCTTTCAACGAGGTTGTTACACGAGGTTCCTTTTGGGATGCAATTGCTGTAATTTTCTCCGGTTTACTGGCTTGTTTTAAACCATTGCCTAGACCACGGTTATTATTCAGACTGGACATTTCTATTTCCTCAACAAGTGTGTTCCAGCTATGACAGCCCGGACATTTTCCCATCCATTTTGCCGATTCATAGCCGCATTCCTGGCATACAAATTTCGTCTTGCGTTTCACCACACACATCCAACCCCTTTTGCTTCATCTCTATTTTACACGAAAAACGTGTCACCTAGGTTACAACCATCTTTCAATTATCCAAAGCCCATTCCATAAAAATGCCACATCTATGAAACCATTTATCCCGCCTTAACGGGCAGTAAGACCCCCATTTCAAGATTTTGAGGTGGAACAAAAAAATAAGTGGGGTCAACTGCCCATAAAGGTCCGATTCTGTTCAACTAACATTCAGTGGGGGAGAAAGGGCAAGCTAAAAACCGTCATGTCCTTATGCCTTGCCTGCTCTAGCACGTCTGAGAGCGTCGAAAACCCCACTGAATGAAGTTTCACTTTATCCCGCCTTAACGGGCAGTAAGACCCCCATTTCAAGATTTTGAGGTGGAACGAAAAAATAAGTGGGGTCAACTGCCCATAAAGGTCCGATTCTGTTCAACTAACATTCAGTGGGGGAGAAAGGGCAAGCTAAAAACCGTCATGTCCTTATGCCTTGCCTGCTCTAGCACGTCTGAGAGCGTCGAAAACCCCACTGAATGAAGTTTCACTTTATCCCGCCTTAACGGGCAGTAAGACCCTCGCATCCATATTCATAAGTTTGGAAAAGCCAGCAGGGAATACCTACTGGCTTTATACATGCAATCGATCATTATTCCCTATGCTAAAACAATGAACTCGCCCTTATTGTTCAGTCCAATCTTCACTTTTTGACCTTTTGCAATGGTTTCCTTCAACAGTTCCTCAGAAAGTAAATCCTCCACATTTTTCTGGATGGATCTTCTTAATGGACGCGCCCCATACTCTGGATCAAACCCTTCATTCGCAATTTTCTCCAGTGCTTTATCCGTTAAGGTAAACTCTATTTCCTGTTCCGATAAACGACGTTGCAGTTCCTTCACCATCAACTCCACTATATGCTTCATATGCTTTTTCTCTAATGAATGGAAGACGATGGTTTCATCAATCCGATTTAAGAATTCAGGCCGAAATGCCTTTTTCAGTGCATCCATTACCTTTGACTTCATATCTTTATACTCTGTACCTTCATCACCGAGATTAAATCCAACAAACTTATTTCGTTTTAATTCACTCGCTCCAACGTTTGATGTCATAATTAATACGGTATTTCGGAAATCAACGACCCTGCCTTTCGAGTCAGTCAACCGGCCATCCTCGAGTACTTGCAATAAAATATTAAAGACTTCCGGATGTGCCTTTTCGATTTCATCGAGCAAAACAACCGAATATGGCTTCCTGCGCACTTTTTCGGTTAGTTGCCCACCTTCTTCATAGCCAACATATCCAGGTGGTGAACCAACAAGCCGCGACGTTGCATGTTTTTCCATGTATTCCGACATGTCAATTCGAATCATGGCATCTTCATCGGCAAACATTACCTCAGCTAACGCCCTTGCCAATTCGGTCTTTCCGACGCCTGTAGGGCCTAAGAAAATAAATGAACCAATGGGACGCTTCGGATCCTTTAAACCAGCACGAGCTCGGCGAATGGCCTTTGACACGGCATTAACTGCCTCTTCCTGCCCAATCACACGGTTATGCAGGATGTCTTCCATGTTCAATAAACGTTCACTTTCATCCTTTGTCAGTTTGGCAACTGGAACTCCCGTCCAGATCGAAACGACATTCGCAATATCTTCTATAGTTACCTCGGAGCTTTCCTGGCCTTGCTTTTCTTTCCATTGATTCTTTGTCGTCTCTAACTCTTCCCGTAACCGTTGTTCGGAATCCCTTAATGATGCAGCCTTTTCAAATTCCTGACTTTGCACCGCAGCATCCTTTTCCTTGCGTATTTCCTCCAGTTTTTGTTCCAATTCCTTTAAATCTGGTGGAACGGTATAGGAGCGTAACCGTACTTTGGAACCAGCCTCGTCAATCAGATCAATCGCTTTATCTGGGAGAAAGCGATCCGATATATAACGGTCGGATAAATTCGCAGCAGCATCAATCGCGTCATCGGTAATCGTCACCCGATGATGTGCTTCATAACGATCACGAAGTCCCTTTAAAATCTGGATTGTTTCATCCAGTGTGGGCTCATTGACTTGAATCGGCTGGAATCTGCGTTCAAGCGCTGCATCCTTTTCAATATATTTTCGATATTCATCCAATGTCGTTGCCCCAATACATTGCAATTCCCCACGTGAAAGTGCTGGTTTTAAAATGTTTGACGCATCAATCGCACCTTCTGCTCCACCAGCACCGATTAATGTATGCAATTCATCAATAAATACAATAATATTGCCCGCCTGCCTAATTTCTTCCATAACCTTTTTGAGTCGATCCTCAAATTCACCACGGTATTTTGTTCCTGCCACAACGGTTCCCATGTCAAGGGTCATAACCCTTTTATCACGTAATGTTTCCGGCACTTCATTCTCAATAATTTGCTGGGCCAATCCTTCTGCCACAGCTGTTTTGCCCACACCAGGCTCACCGATTAGTACCGGATTATTCTTTGTACGTCTGCTTAACACTTGAATGACACGCTCAATTTCTTTACTTCGGCCAATAACAGGATCAACGTTTCCTTCTTTCGCATGGGCTGTCAGATCCCTTGCTAATGAATCAAGTGTTGGTGTATTCGCACTGGCCGATTGCCCGCGTCCCTGTCTGCCTGCTTGAGATTCATTACTACCAAGCAACTGTAGCACCTGTTGACGCGCTTTATTCAGGCTGACACCAAGGTTATTTAACACCCTTGCAGCAACCCCTTCACCTTCCCGAATCAAACCTAACAAAATATGTTCCGTACCAACATACGAATGGCCCAGTTTTCTTGCTTCATCCTGTGATAATTCCACCACTTTTTTAGCCCGTGGTGTATAATGAATGGTTTGCATCGCCTTTTTGCCTACACCAATCAATTCTTCTACTTCTTGTTGAATTTTTTCTACTTCCAGACCTAAAGATTGCAGGGCCTTTGCTGCAATTCCATCACCTTCACGGACCAAGCCTAATAGAATATGCTCTGTTCCGATATTATTATGGCCAAGCCTGACCGCTTCTTCCTGAGACAGCGCCAAAACCTTCTGCGCTCGTTCTGTAAAACGTCCAAACATCATAGTTTTTCCTCCTACTCGTTCTCTATTTTTAACCGTTCGCGAATAAGTGATGCTCGTAACACATCCCGTTCATTAGCGGTCAAATTCCGTTTTGCGTATTGCTGTAAAAACCCTGGCTGTGTAAGGATCATTAACTCGTTCAAGATCGTTTGCGAGATATTCTCAATAATCCCCAGATCGATCCCTAATCGTACATTTGATAAACAACTTGCAGCCTCTTTTGATTCAATGATCCGGCTATATTTTAATACCCCATAGGAGCGATAAATTCGATCCTCCAAATGCGTACTGGACTGTTCTAATATTCGCGTTCGTGCCTTACGTTCCAGTTCAATTAATTGGGTCACAACACTTTGCAAATCCTCTACAATGTCTTGTTCTGACTTGCCGAGTGTTATTTGGTTCGATATTTGAAAAATGTTCCCAATAGCTTCGCTGCCCTCCCCGTAAATTCCTCGAACCACGAGACCAAGCTGATTGATAGCCGGGATCATTCGGTTAATTTGCCTGGTTAAGGCCAATGACGGCAAGTGCATCATAACCGAAGCTCGCATCCCTGTACCAACATTAGTCGGACAGCTGGTTAAATATCCTTTTGATTCATCAAACGCATAACTAATTTTCTCTTCCAGCCAGTCATCAAACTGAAATGCCTTTTCCAAAGCCTTATCCAGTTGCAGTCCGGGGAAATATAGCTGAATACGAATATGGTCCTCTTCATTAACCATAACGGATACTTGCTCGTTTTTCGAAATAACTACCGCTGCAGCCTCCGCGTGTTCTGCTAAATGCGGACTAATTAAATGCTTCTCCACTAAGACACGCTTTTCAGTCCGTGACAGCTCTGAAATTGGGATAAACTCCAAATCCTGATAATCCTGAAATGACTGATGGGCATATTCCTGTTGAAAAAACTGTAAGATGTTCTCCAGCTCCTCCTGCCCAGCGGCAAGCGGAAACGGAAACTTGGCAAAATTACGTGCTAGCCGGATCCTGCTGCTTAATACAATATCGCTGTCAGGTCCCTCATCACGCATCCATGGACTGATAGCTTCATTAACGAAATGGTTTAAGGTCATTTATCGTCACCCCGCATTTCGGTTTCTAATTCTTTAATTTTGTCACGAATCTTGGCTGCATCTTCAAATGCTTCTTGTTCAATCAATTCCTTTAATTGCAATTTATATTCTTCTAGCTGTTTTTTGGCATGCAAATTGCCACCTTGTCGTTTAGGAATTTTCCCATGATGTTTTGTATTTCCACTATGAACCCTGCGAAGAATCGGATCCAATCGATCGGAAAATGTATGATAACAAGCGGCACAACCAAATTTCCCAATTCGTTTGAATTCGCTTAAGGTCATCCCGCATTGCTGACATTGTATCTCTTTCGTCGTAGTAAACGAAGAATTATTATGACTTCCCAGTGATGAAGACTCAAAGTTAAACAAACCCGTCAACAAATTCTGGAAGGTAAACCCCTCCTCCGGGTATGTCATATATCCCTTTTCCTTTGCACACACTTCACAAACATGGACTTCGATTTTACTCCCATTCACCACCTGGGTGAAGTGTAACGTTGCGGGTCGTTTGTGGCATTCCTGACAATCCATTAGTTCCCCTCCCTTAACAAAAAAAGATCCTATTTATTCAAGTATTTTAGCGTTGTCAGCATGGAGGTCAATAAACGCGCACGAACTTCATCACGAAAAGGCAATTGGATGGCTAACGTGTTTCTCCCCATTGCACTCAGCATGATTTTCGCTTCACGCTCTGTTATTAACTTTTCCTCTAACAAGCGTTCCAAAACATCAATAGCTGCTTGCTGCGTGACCGTCGGATTGATCAATTCAATAATCTCATCTATTAATTCGGACTTTTCCTGGTGTTTCACCCGAATAATCCGAATATACCCGCCACCGCCACGCTTACTCTCCACAATATACCCTTTTTCAATGGTAAACCTTGTATTAATAACATAATTTATTTGCGACGGTACACATTGGAATTGGTCCGCTATTTCACTGCGCTTAATCTCAATTGCATCCTGTGCTGCCTGCTTAAAAATTTGCTTTAAATATTGTTCAATGACGTCAGAGATGTTACTCATAAGCACCCTCCTCCACCAACACCATATAGTGTTTCATTTTGACTTTGACTATCTTTGACTTTATTATTATTATACGACAAAACAGCAAAGATGCAAATACATTCTTTCTATATATTTTAGACAATATTACTGAAAAACAAAACACATTACCAGTAATTCTCATAATTATGTATGCTCGCAGTCTATATCTCAAGTTTTTAAACCACAACAATGCAAGCCAATCCGCGGCTTTATGCACCCATCACTAGTTTATGATTGGCGCCCAAAAATATTAATAGGCCTTCGCATCAAGCCATTTGGCTCATTGACACCACCGTTTCCATTAGCACAGAAAACTTTATATTACTTTTTTCCAATCCAATGAGCAAAAAATAAAACAGGAAGAACCAAAAAGTAAAAGGCATACTGGTATATATTGTATTCCAATTGATAATTTGATGTTTAAATAATGAATGAAGCAATATTATACTATAAGGCAAGACGAAAACAATTGAAGTTATCACACCGGGTGTAATTGACCGAAGAAGAATTGACTGACCTACATGAGTAAAGACATGCAAAAAGAAAATCATAATCATAATTGTAAAAAAGTGTATGTCCCCAAATGGGCCATGGGTAATATATTGACTTGCCATATAGGTTGAACTACTGACAAATAGTAAAATAACTAACTAATACAGCAACGGTAAACTGTGCCGTTGACATAGAAAATTGTTTAATAACCTTATCAGCAATATCGCTGATCATTGCCAAATCATTTTAAAGTATGGCGATCGATTAAAAGCCATTTACAATTCAAAGAGACCTTCATTGACTGGTATAACAAAATAAAAGCTTTACAACAACGCCATTTCTTCACGCGTAATCGAAATGTCTACGAACATCGCATCTTAGTCGAATATAATTGGCTTACATGCAAGGAATAGACTAATTATGGTCAACCATAAATTTTGGTGATGAGCCAGTTTTTTAAGAAAACATATATATAATAACTAATAACCCAAACTCATTATATATAAAAAACACCAAGATATGAATTCATATCTTGGTGTTTTTTATTGCCTGGCGGCGTCCTACTCTTGCAGGGGCAAAGCCCCAACTACCATCGGCGCTGGAGAGCTTAACTGCTGTGTTC
>NZ_JBCLVH010000011.1:0-124181 GCF_039548255.1 Lentibacillus songyuanensis | reverse complement strand
GTAACCCAACTCGTCCATCAGTGGGAACTAGACAAGGCGCTATAGGCTTATATACGGCCCATTCTACAGCCATGGGTCATTTAGTTAAAAGCTTTAAATAAATGATACCCTGATTTTGGGGTTACGTTCTTGGGCTGTAGAACGTTACCTCAAAATCGGGGCCAGCAAGCGACAGCGCGGTAGCCCGAATAAAGTGTACAAAATGATAGTGCCTGAAATATTGGTATGAAAGCAGCGTCGAGAAAAACTTGACACATACGAAAGAATGCCCGGCTGGAAATTCGGAATAATTTCATATATAATGGATATAGATAAAGAGAGAAGTGCAATCAACACTCCTCTCTGCAACTGCTACCGTCCGGGTGGTGGTTGTCAAAAGTTACTTTTCTTTTTGAGAACCACCCATTTGCTTGTTGACGGCGCAGGGTGGTTTTCTCTTTTTCAAAAAAAGCTTTCTTAAAGAAATGCGCACTAATTGCACGAACCATTCCTTTTAAAACCTCTCTAAGAAAATCGAGAAATGTTTCCATGATTACCACCTCCTTTCCGATCCATAACGATCAGGAAAGAAGTACGACAACCAACATTTACGTAGTGGGGGGCTGACCTCAAAGCTCCATTCTGCAGCATCCGTGTGCGAGTGCATCAAAGTGTATCTAATCAATAGCGTTTTTGGTATCAATTTAATTCCCATAGGGTTGATGCACTTTAATTGTATAATAAGCAGTGGATCTAGACGCTTATCTTATTTTTAAGTTTTTAATATCCAACATCATAGATATATTATATTGTGCTTCCATCAAACAAATGATTTAGAGATTTCCTCTGTAGCAGAAACCAATGTTGGAATGTGTTTCTCTACCATTGTCAACGCGAAGGTGAAGTCTGACTCCCGCTTTTGTTTTACGGAACTTTGCCCAAGGGCATTGCGTCAAACTCATACTCATCGTTGTAGAATCAATGACATGAAGTCTACCAAAGCCAGCAGTTGGGGGACTATTCCCCATTTTTGTCTGGATCTGAAATACTAGATGGTGAATCACCTTTTCAAAAGTCCCAAGTGGCAATTGCCCTAGCTTTCTGGATAATAGTGATGTACTAATTTCAAATTCATGTGCTTTTGGAAGCTTTCTTATCCTTAAGATTTTTTGTTAGCTAAGATAGGCTTTCAGCTTCATTCAACTGAGCAATAATAAGCAATTCAAGAAATTTGTATGAACGTTAGTTTTTTAACATATTTATCAAGGTCAACAACATTAATAAGCTTTATAAATTTTTCTTCATTGATTGACTTTTAACAGTTCATTTAGTGTTATCCTTGTCCATGAGAATCTCCTTTATAATTAGGTATTTGGACAGGACTACTACCCTAATTATAAAGGATCTTTCATTGAATTGTGACCATTTTACAATTTCGTTATAATTTAACGGCCCAAAATAATTGACAAATTGTTTGTAAGTTTTAACAAATTTAGTGAGTTATGTTATTGAATTTTTGTTGTGTTTATATCATTTTTCTCGTGCTTTTGATTTTCCCACGCATTTGCATTTTTAATCCCTAGCTTGGAGGGGGAAAAGACAGGGTCTATCCCTTGATATTTTTGAACCTCGTAATCTTTTAAGGCTTTGATGGCAATTCCACTTAGAAGCAAAATTGCAATAACGTTTAGCCAGGCAAAAACACCAACAGCTAGATCCCCCATGCCCCATACTGTGGTTGCAGAACTAATAGATCCAAGAAATGCCGCTAAAGGAAGCACGACCTTCAATCCACTTACAAGCCATTTTCTTACAATGTTGGAACTTAAGAATATAAGATTTGTTTCCACATAGTGAAAATAGGCTATTAATGTTGTGAAAGAAAATAACAAAAGTGAGATAGCAACAAATCCAGGCCCAAATCCACCTAAGACTGAATCTATTGCATATTGAACGTATTCAGGTCCAATATCAATATTACTAGGTAAATTTTTTACAATAAAACCACTCGAGGAATTTTCAACATTATACATTCCAGTAATTAATATAACAAAAGCAGTCGCTGTACAAATCAACGTATCTATATAAACTGATAGGGATTGAACTATTCCTTGTTTAGCAGGATGGGAAACATCTGCAGCAGCAGCAGCATGAGCTCCCGTTCCTTGTCCAGCCTCATTGGAATATAATCCTCTTTTCACTCCCCAAGAAACCGCTGCCCCCAATATACCAGCAAATGCTTCTTCCATTCCGAATGCGCTTTTAAATATTAAAGAAAATACAGCAGGTATTTGGTCTGCTTTTAATATAACGATAATTAATATTACAGCAACATATAACAAGCCCATAATTGGCACCAGTGTTTGAGCTACTTTGGCGATTCTTTTTGTTCCCCCAAACACAATTAATGATAGTGCTACAACAATTGTCAACCCAGTAATATACGGAGGTATACTAAATGCGTTATTCATACTAGCGGCTATAGTGTTTGAGTGAATACCTGGAAGTAATAAACCTAATCCAATTGATGCACAAATAGCGAATATTACCCCATATGACTTTATTCCTAATCCCTTGTAAATAAAATATGCTGGTCCACCACGGTATTCTCCATCTATATCTTCTTTATAGATTTGTGCTAAAGTTGATTCAACGAAGGCTGTAGCTGCACTTAAAAATCCAAGTAGCCACATCCAAAAAATTGCCCCAGGGCCACCTAAAGCTATAGCTGTTGCAACACCAGCAATATTCCCAGTTCCGACACGCGCTGAAAGTGCGATAGAAAGTGCTTCGAATGATGTTACACGTTTTTCGTCTGATTCCCCGCTATTCTTTAAAAGTCTAAACATTTCCTTAAAATGTCGTATTTGCATAAACCGCGTGGATATACTAAAATAGATTGCCGCTCCAAAAAGTAATACAACAAAGGTTGAACTCCAAATAACTGAATCCAAATTATCGGAAATTGCCTCCAAGATCGTTTCCATTATGTTCCCTCCCAATTCAAACGTTTTATAGTTAATAATAGTGCAATAGTATTTAGAACTTGTTTTAGTCATTTGACCCAATAGAAGCTTTATCTTACGCATACATTTTTGTAATATAGTTCCTTACCATTAATAATATTTTTCTACATGGTCACGGATTCTTCTAACAGCTTCTATCAAATTATCTTCTGAGTTGGCAAATGAAATGCGGATATATCCCTCACCCATATTTCCAAATGCGGAGCCCGGTGTTGTTGCAACTTTACTTTTGGTTAGAAGTTCAATTGCAAATTCTTCAGATGTCTTTTCAAATGCCTTAATATTCGGAAAAGCATAAAAGCTACCCTCAGATTTAACACAAGAAAATCCCGGTATTTCATTTAAACCACCAATTAAAATATCTCTTCTACGTTTATAATGATTTATCATATCTTTAACTTCCGTCTGCGGACCTGTGATAGCTTCTATAGCAGCCTTTTGTATAAAAGGAGGGACACAAGAAGCAATTCCTTCCTGAATTTTCGGCATTGCCGAAATAAAACTTTTATTTCCAACCACATAACCTACCCTCCAACCCGTCATCGAATAGGTCTTGGATAAACTATTAATAACAAGCACATTATCATTAACCTCAGGTATTTGTGCCATACTAAATTGAACTTTATCATCGTAAATTATCTTTTCATAAACTTCATCAGATATAACCATTAAATTATGTTTTAGAACTACCTCCGCTAATTCACTCATATCTTTTTCATCCAAAACTGCACCTAATGGATTGCTTGGTGAGTTTATTATTAAAACTTTTGTAGCTGGAGTGATTGCTTTTTCAACGTCTTCAGCTTTTAATTTAAATTCATTTTCTTCGAAAACGGGTACAGGTACGACCTTGGCACCCAATATATGCATTTGACCTAAATAATTGGGATATGCAGGATCAGATACGATTACTTCATCTCCTGGGTTAATTATTGTTGCAAGAGCTAAAAAAATAGCTTCCATACCACCAAATGTTATCATTACTTGTTCTGAAGTGTACTTATTATTAAACTGAACTGAATATTTGTTTGCAACGGCTTGACGTAACTTTTCCACTCCTGCATTCGAAACATAATGAGTATAATTATCCTTTATAGCCTGCTGTGCAGCCTTTTTTATAGTATAAGGCGTTTCAAAATTTGGTTCTCCTAGTGCTAAATTTATTGTATCTTCATATTGGTTAGCAAGTTCAAATATCTTTCTTATTGATGAGGCTGGATAGTATTCTGCGATATTTGATAAAATCAATACATACTCCTCCTAATGATGATTAAATATTTTCCTTATAGTGGAACTATTTCCCTTACGTTATTTCAAATTTCAAAGATGCTCTGCAAATATTAATAGATGCTTTTCCTTATTGGATGGCTTGGTTCCTTCTCAATCTACTACTTTTTAGTCTTTTATTTCTGCTGCTCAATGCATTCTCAAAGTCTGTCAAATTATTGTTACACACTATGTTATGCCAAAGTTTTTACGTAAGAGAATGAAAAGCATTGTTGGCCAAAACACGTTCCAAAAGAAGAAAAATGGAACTCCCAATATAAAAGATCCTACATTATTTGCCAACATAACTAGTGGACTCGCTGTCATTAATACTTAAAGTACCATTAACACTATGACAACCTTTTTCATTTTTCTTAACCTCCTATTAATAGATAACTTTATTTATTAAGCTCATAATCAAAATACTGATACCGTTTTCAAATTGAATTGTTGAAACCGAAGAATTAATCTTCTATTTCAACAATAATTTCAATTTCTACTGGTGTATTAAATGGAAGTTCGTTGGTGCCAAGGGCTGAGCGAGCGTGCCTGCCATTTTCTCCAAAAACCTCCAAGAATAAATCAGATGCACCATTCATGACGAAAGGCTGATCTTTAAACTCATCATCACTTTGCACAAATCCCAATACCTTAACAACTTTTTTAACACGGTCCAAACTGCCTAAATGCCATTTAAGTGCAGATAAACAATTAATAGCACATTGTCTTGCAGCCTTTTGTCCTTCCTTAACGGTTAACTCCCTACCTAATTTGCCTTCTAAAATGAGTTCGCCATTCACACGGCAATCTTGACCAGAGGTATAAACAAGATTTCCCACTTGGGTTACAGGCACATATGAAAACTTCGGCGTTTGTAACTCCTGTAATGTAATCCCTGATTTTTCTAATCTCTTTTCAATAGACATAACTTATCTCTCCTCTAATTAAAATCCTTATTTTGGTTGAAGTATCTTTGATGCAAGACTGATAAAAATCTTTGAAGCATCAATTACTTGCTGAATCTCAACAAACTCATTGATAAACTTTTAGCCCCTTTTAATAGTTTTTACCTCTTGCATCAATATTGATACTCCCTTGATAATCATTATTTTTATAGGAATATACAGTTTCATTTAAATTAGGAATTACACAGCTGTGATTAGGGACAATTTCAAGTTGGTCACCAATCCTGAAATTATATTTTTCCGGATCATATCGAAGGTAACCATGTTCCTCATTCAATTTGACAATTTTCATATCGGGCTTGCCAATGATCGTACCGAATTTATCATTTGCAACAGATAAGTCACTTGTAAGTGCCTTAGACCCCGCATCAATTGTTGCATATCCTGGTAAAGGAATACTAACAATGCTTGCGCAAATTCGGAGCGCACATTCCTCAGGTGTATAGATACCATGTACGATTGCATTCATATCGCCAAAAACATAGTTACCGGCACGGCTCTCTGATATACCTTTTAATTGTTCAGCATGGTAGGAAGAAAGGGTGGAACCACCTGACGTTATCTTTACATCAATACCATGTGAATTCAAGAGTTCCTGATTCTCCATCAAGAGTTGTGCTTCGCGAAGAGTTTCCTGTTTGACCTCATCTACCGTTGGCAAAGCATAAATTTGGCCAACATATGTAAATAACCCCATAAATGTAATACCAGGCAATTTTATTACTTCCAATGCTAAATCCAGTGTAGCTTGACCGGATTGAACCCCGCCGCGGTGACTGCCACCATCAATTTCAATTAGAACCTCAATTTTATTTCCAGTTAATACTCCGACTTTAGATAATCCTTCCGCAACAACAAGACTGTCGGCAATTGTTCGAATAGTAACTCTCCTTGCCAATTCAGCTAATCGCTCAAGTTTTTCCTGACCAACAATCGGATATGCCAGAAAGATATTTTCGACACCATTATCCACAAAGACTTTTGCTTCAGACAGTTTCGCACAAGTGATTCCTTTTGCACCCGCAGCAAGCTGCTTTCGGGCAATTTCAACACTTTTATGTGTTTTGATATGCGGCCAATGATCAATTCCTGCCTTTTTAAGCCGGGTTCCCATCATTTCAATATTTTTGTCTAATTTATTTACATCAACATAAACATAGGGTGTGCTTGGCATATTTGTCTTCCTCCCTCTATATAATTAAAATGTCTTCAAAATGCTCCTTTACTGATTACTTCCAGAATTAACAAGCTGAACTAGCCGTGATGCGATACTTACTATTTGCTCTAAATCAGCTGTTTCTGAAATTGTCTTCGGAACCAATGAACTTCCCAATCCAACAGCAGTAACTCCCGCTTTTATGTATCCCATAAGATTACTTTCACTGATTCCTCCGGTTGCCATTAAAGGAATTTGTCCCAATGGACCTGACAAGTTTTTAAAATATCCGGCACCCATCGAACCTGCTGGAAAAATCTTCACCATATCAGCACCATGTTCATATGCAGTTAATATTTCCGTTGGAGTTAAACAACCGGGAATACTGATAACTCCATATCTATTTGACATTTCAATTGTTTTTAGATTTAATGTCGGTGCGACAATAAATTTTGCCCCATGTTGAATAGCTGCTCGAGCAGACTCGGGGTCAAGTACAGTCCCTGCACCAACGAGCATCTCTTCATCTTTTGAAAATCGCCTAATCATTTCGCAGGCATTTAGTGAATCAAGCGTAATCTCGACCGCTTTAATTCCGCCTTTTTTAAGCGCCTTAATAATTTCATCGGCATGGTCTGAATTTACTCCTCTCATAATTGCAACCAAAGGATTTTCAACCAATTGCTGTATCGAAGCCATTTTCCTTCCTCCTTACTTGATGGATTAATATTTTTAAACAGTATTATCGTTCAATAAATACGGACTTTCCTGTCGCTATCAGTACATCCTCCAAGTATGGTAGCCCCTCATTATCACCGGAAACAGATACAACCATCGAGCCAACTGTATTGGCAAATTCCAATGATTCCTTTAAACTACTCCCTTGTAAATAGGAATAAATATACCCTGCATTAAATCCATCACCAGCGCCCACTGTATCCACCACTTTTCTTGGTTTTTTAGCCCTAGCATTGATGATCTCTCCGTTAAAATAGCCTACTGAACCTTCATCCCCACGTTTAATGATGACATGTTCAGCACCATATTCCTTATATGTATCGATATATTGTTCTAACGTTTTTGGTCCAAAAAGCCATTCCGCTTCTTGTTCACCCGAGAAAACAAAGTCAACATAAGGTAATAATTTCAACAATCCTTCTCTTGCATCTTCCAGGCTCCATAATTTTAGTCGAATATTCGGATCAAAGGAAACTTTAACATTATTTTTTTTGGCGAGTTTAGCTGCATGTTCCAATATAGCTATATTTTTGGGATTAATAGCAGCAAATACTCCTGTTATATGAAGAACCTTTGAATTCCGGATAAATTCTTCAGATATACTGTCTAATGTTAATTCATTTGTTGGAGATGGGTGCCGGTAATAAAATGTCCGACCAGATCCATCCTCCAAAATCTCTTTAAAATTAATTGATGTTGGATATTCATCCATTAGTTTAACCTCTGAAATATCAATACCTTCACCACGAATAAAATTAAGAATATGCCTTCCAAATTCATCATTCCCAGTCCGGCTGATTATTCCAATTTTCAACCCAAGTCTCGCACAACCGATCGCGAAATTAAGTTCAGCACCCCCAACTTTTTTTTCAAAGGAATGAACATATCTCATTGGCCCCTTGGATGCAGGGTTAAACGTTATCATCGCATCGCCGATTGTAATCACATCATTTTTCAACATATTCACCTTGTTTCTATTGTTGTATCTGTTTACTCGATTCCCGAATAATTAATTTTGGTTCAAAACGAAAAACATTGCCTGTCTCTTTAATTTCGTCATTAATTGTCTGAAGCAATAATTTCGCCGCCTTTGAGCCCATATCAAATGCCGGCTGAGCAACTGTCGTAATCATAGGATTAAACGCACTGGCAAACGGAACTTCGTCAATACCAACTAAAGCTAATTCCCGTGGAAGATTTATACCTTCCTCCCGACAAAGTTCTAGTATTTCAAGTAATGTTAAATCATTACCGGCAACGAGTCCTTTTGGCGGGTTTGGCAAAGCAAACATTTTTTTAATTGAATTCTTTATCTGTTTTAATTCTGTATGAATAATATATTCATCCTTAACAAGCAATCCATTTTCCTCTAAAACCTTACGATAGCCTTTGACCCTCTCTAATCTTGGAGTCAAATGCTGGCTCAATAAGGTTGTTACGATTCCTATCTCTTTTATGCCCTCGTCAATCAAATGCTGAACAGCCAAAGAACTGGCTTTTTCATTGTCCAGCAAGATAGAATAACCCTTACCATCTGGACCAAGGCGATCCATGAAAATAAGTGGATAATTTTCATCCAGCAGCTTTTTATATAGGTCCAGGTTTTCACCTGTAGGAAAGACAATTAGCCCATCCACTTGCTTTGCTCTTAACATTTTAATATAATTTTTTTCTTTCTTTGGGTCATCATCGGCATTACAAACAATGACATGAAATTGATGCAAGTGACAATAATCTTCAATAGACCGGATCACTTGTGTTGAAAAAGTATGAAGGATATTCGCAACGATTACCCCAATGGTTGAAGTTTTTTTTTGTCTCAGGCTTCGTGCAATATAATTTGGCTGGTAATTCAATTTTTCAACTGCATCTTCAATACGCTTTTTTGTACCTTCACTCATATAGTTGAAACGCTTATTTAAATATTGCGAAACTGTACTATTCGAAACATCTGCAGCCTTTGCAACATCTGTAATACTTACTTTTTTCATCTTCTACCTCTTTCAATTAAATCGGTTTAGTAAATCGGTTTATATTTATTATACATACCTTTGAATCCATTTTCAAGTTGTTTTTCTATTATTCGACAAACTTTGATTTTCGTTAAAATTGATTTAAAGCTACGCGATAAGATGAGCGTTGCAGTCCCTTTGTCTCAGGGCAGGCTGCATTTTTAATATCCATACAATAAAGTTGAACTATTCCACCTATTAATCAGTTTGAGCAGTGTACCAGTTAGACATTATTTATGCCAATCCCTCGATATTCCCACAACACGGGCAAAAATCTTCTTAAAAAATCTAAACACAAAACCAGCAAAACAATCATCAAGCCAACAGGTAAATTCTTATTTCGTTTGATCATATTTGATGCAATCGAGGCTGACCACAAATATAATGGACCCAAGATATAGACACGTAAAAAGGATGTGTTAAGGTAGGTATATGAAACGAAAAAGATATACACCAGAATTCAAATCACAAATCGTGTTGGAAATCTTGAAGGAAGAAAAAACGATGAGCCAGATTGCTTCGGGCATGGGATTCATGTGAATCAACTGCATAAATGGAAGCAGAGGTCGTGCACTGGATAATATTAGGATAGAGCGTTTTTGGCGAAGTCTTAAATACGAAAAGGTCTATTTAAAAGACTATGGCACTCCAAGGGAGGCAAGACGCAATATTAGAGATTATATTGATCTTTATAATCACGAACAGTCTCATCAGTCAATAAACTATAAGACACCGAGCGCCATTTATTTTCAATAGGTCAATTCCCATTTCAGCAACTATCTTCCCCATGTCAGGAAAGGTATGGTTTGTAAGATGGAAAGAGACAAAATGATGACCAACCATATTTTTATAAAATTGAATCAATTTCATAATTACTCTTTTTAAAAATATAAAGACCTGCAGAATTTGAAAATATATTTTTTAAAAATTTTTTAAGCAGCTTGTTGCTGGTTTAAACGTGCATTAATACGATCCGCAGCCAATTTTGAAGCATTATAAATAAGCGTTACGATGTCAAAGTGAACTTTTGCGCGTTTACCAGTACGATTACGAACATTGTTGAGTTGAAAGTATTCCTTTAAGTAAGCATTGACGCGCTCAACTGCACTGCGGCGTTTGAAAATCGTTTTCCATGCTTTTGATCCTCGCGCTGGTGCTGTATATCTTCTGAGATCTGTTGTGATTTTTACTTTATAAATCTTTTGGCAGATACCTTCGTTTGCTAGAGGACAATCACTGCATTCGTTTGGTCTAGTGTATTTCAACGTTTCATATTTGGCATCGAAACTATCATAACGGTAAGAATGCTCCCTGAAACAGGTCGGGGCAAAATGCTTATCAAAGCCAACAAGTTCCCTTTCGTTTTTCTTGTTATAAGCAATGACAGATTGTTGTTCCATTTGATGCACTTGCTCATAAATTGGGTCGTAATCATAGCCAGCATCCATTGTTTGATAGCGCAAAGATGGAAGCGAAAGACGTTCATCAATCCCTTTTAATAGAGGAATAGCTGCTTTGCCATCATTTAAACTGCCAGACGAAAAGAGCGATTGTAAAATGTATTGACTTGATGTACCAACAGCTAAGTGGCCTTTATAGCCATACCAGAAAACATTCTTTCCTTCGCTGTTCTTCTTCACGCCCCATTTTGGGTCTTGAGGGACTTTAGCGCGTAATTCGTCTAGGGGTACATCTAATTGGGCTTCTATTTTCTTTTCGAAAATAGGAAGATTGGCTTCCTTTTTTGCCTGTTCAATAAGCCATTGTTCTCGCTCATCCTTGGATTTGCGCCCACGTTTTTTGGATTCAGCTTTTGGCTTTTCTTCTTTTGGTGGTGCTTGATCACGTGCTTCAAAGTGGGTTGCGTCAATAGCGACAGTGTCATCATCGATAAAGCCTTCAGCGATTGCTTGAAGAACAACCTTTTCTTGTGATTTCACTAGAACATCGGAATCACTAAGTTTTGTAATAAGCCGTGAATAGGCCGATTCAGAAGGTGTTTGGTCGGAAATAAGGAACCCGCAATTCAATTTAAATACAAAGTCATCATTCAAGCGTTTTACCAAATCCTTGTTGGTAGGAATTCGCTCGACAATCCGCACAAAAAGGGAAATAATCATTGCTGCGTAATTCAGGTCTACAGGTGCACCAAGACGAGTCTTTTTGTTCACTTCACAGTAGATTGTATCCAATTCTATTGCTGAAATAATCGATTCATAACGATGGGTAGGTTCCATCTCGTATAATTCTTGGATGCCAAATAAGCTTTGTTGCCGTATAATGGTCATAGGGAGTACTCCTTCAGTCTTTTTTGGTTGTCTGTCAACTACCATTATACAAGATTTGGGGAGGTACTTCCTTTTTCGTGTCTCAAACGTGTTGGGGCGCAAGGGCTAAGAATTATGAAATTCATTCAATTAGTGTCTTGACAATGGGGTCCACCTTATTTTTATAACCCCGCCAACAATAGAGAATCCGGAATAAACTTCATGCTCACCTTTCTTACATTACTTTCCCGCTTCACTAATTTGGATGATGTTTGCTGTGGTGCCGTTGTTTTCATTATTGGTAACATCATAGTTCACAAGATTATCGGCAATAGCGGTGAATTCATTATCTATTAACCGGTTTTCCTGAGATAGCGTTTAATATTTCCCGCTTTCCTTTACCTTAGCAAAGTTAGGACGCCTAGGACTAGGTATATGGTTACGGTATGTGATGGGAAAAGTTTGTTGCGGAAATTGCATCGTGATGTAGGGTGAAATGTAGGATAGAACGTTTCCAAACTTATTTATTGCACCTGCAAACGGATTTACTTTAGCTGTTAAATCTTTATTGGTTCATGTTTCTATTCGCACCATTAGTATAATTACAGGGTATTAATTTGTTTATTCAGAGAAGATACTCCTATTTTTACGGTGTGCCGATTAAGATAGTGTTCGTGCGCAATCGGAATAAGAAAAGTGACTAGCTTGCCATTTTAAGTACCGATTGTACGCTAAGTGACCAGGAAATCATTCATATTTACGGTATGCGCCGGGATATTGAATTTTTTTTCAAAACAACCAAATCCCTTTTGAAACTTCAAAAGGGATTCCAAAGTCATTCATACAATGCGCTAATCAGTCACACGACCATTGTGTTTACTAGGTTATCGTACTTTCAGGGCAAAATCGCTGCAGCACAGATGACCGAACATTGGGTAGTATGTTTTATGAATTATGTGATGAAATAGATAAACTTGATTGGGCTGTAGCACTACAGCAATTAATCGAGCTTCTTGATAGCGCGTAACAAACTAAGCCTTTAAAAAGGCTTAGTTTTAAAAGAATTTTAAAATTGTCAATCCCATTTTTAAAGCTGAAGAGAATACATTTTGTTTATGTGCAATATAAAGAATGTCAAACACAGTTTTCTTTCCTTGTTTATGACACTTCCTCCAGTGCCATATGGTCCCTAGTATCCTATGTAATTGGAAGGCAAGGCAAATAATTAAGAATCTAAAATTCGAATTCGGTTAAACAAATGCCTTTCCACAATAGCGTAGGATCCGGACACATGATTTAACCATAAAGATTGAAAAGTCCGTCACGTAAACCATGCTGCATTTGTATTGAAGCACTGATTTTATCCTTCTGTTGAAATCTTGAAATCAAAACAAGAACAAAGCTGATAAAAATATTCCCATTTAAATTGAAAGTTGTGGGAATCTCGCCCAAAATCTATGGGTTTGCTTTAAAAAACACTCGAATATTGAATCATCTGGATGGCAATTGCAAGCATGGTTCTAGAAATTATTTGCGGTGCGCGTCCAAATAAGCAGAACAAGTATACCGTTTGTAGCGTTTGGTACTTTAATCTTTTGTAGAACTTGTTTGTTTTTAAATATAGCATCAACATCAATATTGAAAAGCAAAATATTAAGTAAATCGATGGTCCCAACATTAAGTAATAACAAAACATCATCAATGTTGGGATCCACAAATAAAGTTCCTATTTTTCGCGTAATGGGGAGTTTTTGGTTTCTGCCATTCTGGAAACGGTGATTAATGTGATAATTGCGGTAATGATCAAATAGAAGCCTGGCATGGAATGATTACCAGTCTGTGAAATTAGAAATGTAGATATAAACGGTGCGGTTCCACCAAAGATAGCAACTGTTACATTGTAACTAATACCCAATGCTGTGTAACGTACTTTTGTCGGGAACATTTCAACAAGTGCAGTTGGCCCTGGTCCGGAAAAAACTGCTAGAATAATACCAAATAAGATTTGTCCGAACAAAACAAATAATATGTTACCTGTTGATATCAATAAAAATAGCGGGTAGGTCAAGAGTACCGTCAAAATTGCAAATGATATGAGAAGCGGCTTACGTCCGATTCGATCCGAAAGAGTTCCCATGATTGGCACAAAGAGCACAAGAACTGCCAGACCTATCGAATTAGTAAATAAAGCTTGTGTCAGCGAAAGATTCGTTGTTGTTACTATAAAAGTTGGCATATAAGTAAGAAGCATGTACGTTGCTACTGTCCAAGCTACGGTAAAGCCTACAGCGGTAAGACTCTCTTTCCAGTGTTCAGTTAAAGATGACTTAACTGGTGAATTCTTAATATCGTTCTTTAACTTTTGTTCCTTGAATGCTGGTGTATCCTCTATTTTCGACCTAAGATAAAGTCCAACAACACCAAGAACTCCACCAAATAGAAATGGAATTCGCCACCCCCAATTGTTAAGCATTTCTTCTGACATAACTATACCAGTTAATGCACCTATCGCAGATCCAGCCAACATACCACCAAAAGCACTAACTTGAACCCAACTTCCATACATACCTCTACGATCTGATGGGGCATACTCAACAATAAAAGTAGCCGATCCCCCCCATTCCCCACCCGCTGACAAACCCTGAAGTAAACGGGCTATAACGAGTAAAACAGGTGCTAACACCCCAATCTGCTCATGTGTTGGCACTAGCCCAATAACCAGCGTGGAGATTCCCATTAAAATTACAGCCATTGACAATGACGATTTACGACCGACCTTATCTCCATAGTGACCGAAAATGATTGCTCCAAGAGGGCGTATAAGAAAAGCAGCTGCGAAGGCTGCAAATGTTGCAAGCAAAGAAACTATTTGACTATCAGATGGAAAAAAGTTAACAGAGATAACGGTTGCAAAGTAACCGTAGATAGCAAAATCGTAGAACTCTACAAAACTACCGATTGCTCCTGCTGTAACCGCCTTTTTTGCCTTTTGATGTTCCGATATATCCATTTTCTTTACTCCTTTTCTTTAATCAACAATTTATTGAGTTGTAAAAATAAAAACCAAATTTTCCATTTACTGTTCTTTTAACATTTTTACCCTTTATAATTGTCTTAAAAGGAATCATTCTGAATGTCATTCCAAATTTCCGATAGAGTCTCCGCTGATACTGGAAATGATTTATTCCATGAATCAATCCGGCGGTGTATCTGTCGCTTGGCATAAGTGCGCATGGATGGAGAAAGTGTCAGTAAGTACTTGGCAAGTGCCATTGACAGTTCGGGACTCCAGACCTCTTCGTATTTTTTTCTTGACGGGCCAAAGTCAATCAATCCTTTCTCCGCCACATTCTTTTTCACTAAATAATGACGAGTTTCTTTCGTACACTTTTTGTCAACTTCACCATCTGAAAAAACCACACCATATTTTTCTTTGGCCACATCATAACTGAGTAAACCTGATCGAACATCGGATAATACAAGTTCCGGATCCCGTTTGAGAGGATCACCAAAACCGCCTCCTCCACTAGAAAAAATACTGACAGTATCTCCTGGTTCTAAATATAGAGTATCGATACGGCCAAACTTAAGTTCTCGTTCAGTATTTCGGTTCAGTATCGTTTCAGTACGACCAGCGGAGTGACCGCCAGCAAGGCCCCAAGGTTCAAAACGGGTCCTTTCCATACCCCGAGCAGTTACAATTGAATTCGGTTTGAGAACACGGAACTCGAAAACCGTCCCCCACCCTCCACGATTGTATCCGGGACCTGCTGAATCCGGAAGTAGTTCATAACGCTCTGTAAGAACTGGGGCGTTGGCCTCCATGCTCTCAATTGGAGTATTCTTAAGGTAACCAGCACTGGAGTCGACTCCAGCCACTCCATCAGCCAAAGAGGTTGCACCACCACCGCCGAAAATTGGTTCTAAAACGGTAACCTGTCGTTGACCAGTTTCCGCTTCCGGCACCGATAGAACAACCATTGACGCTTGACCCGCACCTGCCGCCGGTACCTTGTTTGGAATCACTTGTGCCAGTGCACCCAGTACGACATTGTAGAGCCTGATTACAGTTGCATAACGAACACCAACTGAAGCAGGATACAACGGATTCACTATGGTCCCCTTTGGAGCTACATTACGAATTGGACGAACAACTCCGCCAGTTAATGGGATGTGTGGATCCATACTAAACATATAATTGATAATCCCTTGGGTTAAAAATGGATGACGCTTACCAAAAGCGGGAACGTTAAATGCCGCATTAACCTGTGGATCAGTTCCAGTGTAATCGAGTACTATCTCATCTCCGTGAATGCAAAGTGTAACCTGTAACCGAATGGGTGAACCTTCCATATCATCATCCATGTAATCAGAAAATGAATAGTCACCGTCCGGAATTTTAAGAACCAAGTCTCGAACACGCTGTTCCGTCCAGTTAAGCATATCATTCATTCCTTGACGAAGAACGTCAACCCCGAACTTTTTAAGAAGTTTCTCCATTTGAAGTTCTGCTGTGTTAAGTGCGGAAAACATTGCTTTGAGATCACCCCAATTTTGTTCAGGGATACGACAATTTGCAAGAAACAGTTCTAGAAACCCTTTATCAAGTTCACCAGCTTGATAAAGTTTACGTGGGGGGATTCGAAAACCCTCCTGCTGAAGATCATATGCCTGAGGGTTGATACTGGCCGGAACCAACCCTCCAACATCTGAGCAGTGAATAAAGCACCACGCGAAACAAAGAACTTTACCATTTTCAAAGATTGGTTTAAACAAATGAATATCCGGTAAATGCGTTGCCATACCATCAGTGTTATAGGGATCATTAGTAATCACAACGTCGCCAGGATCATAGTGATCAAAAGCTCGAATTGCTTTACCTAAATTTAGTCCAAGAAAACTAGTTACACCGACATTGCGTGGATAAGCAAAAAATTCGCCTTCCTGTGTTGCGATGCCAGTTGTAAAATCAGCTGATTCTTTAATGAAAGTCGTGTGAGATGTTCGTTCTAGAGTGTAACCCATCCCCTCGGCGATTGCTACAAAATAGTTTTTGAGGATCTCCAATGTGATTTTATCCGTTTTTATGTCAACCATCAGGATCTCACCTTTCTTGAGATAATTAGATTACCCTGTCTGTCAACCTCACTAGTCCAATTGAGAGGAACAATTGTAGTAGAGCCTGTCTGCTCAATGACAACTGGGCCGTTTATTTTATCTCCCACAGCCATATAATCACGACGAAAGACACGTGCCTTCTGATTTGTACCAGAGAATATAATTGATCGAGACCCTACCGACAGGGGACTCAATTGCTCAGAGAATACAGGATTAGCCTCTGGAGGTTGTGGCATCAATCCAATCGCTCGTAATCTTAAATTGACAATTTCGGCAGTGGCCTTTGTGTCTGAGTAATTAAAAAGGCGGCTATATTCATCATGAAAAGCATTAGCGATTTTATCCTTATCTTTTCCTTGTATCCACGCCTCCTCAAGTGGAACATCAATCTCATAAGATTGACCCACATAGCGCATTTCGGCAGACCAACGTAATTCCTTACGAGCAACTGATGGAGTCTCCTGCTCAAGCCACTGGGATGCGCTTTTCTTGAGGTAATCAAAAGATGGAAAAAAACTTTCCGACGGCGGTAAGTCAAGCTGCCAATTAACAGTTCGAATAAAGTCGGACATTACGTCAGCCTTTAAGGATCCAAGTGCAGAGAGAGTACCAGGGGATTCTGGGACGATAACCCGGTTAATATTGACTTCCTCTGCAAGTTGGCAGGCAACAACAGAACCAGCTCCTCCAAATGAAACTAACGTATAATCACGTGGGTCTATTCCTTTCCTTTCAAGTACACCAGATAATTCTGCATACATATTGGCCAACGCTACCTGAATAACAGCATCTGCAGCTTTTTGAATACTAAGATCCAATGGTTCACTGATTGTACGCATTGCCTTCTCCGCAAAAGAAACATTAAGTTCCATATCCCCGGCAAAGCTTGTCGGGTTCAAGTAACCGCACAGAAGAAAGGCATCGGACAACGTCGGGTGTTTACCCCCTAAACCGTAGCAGGCAGGCCCCGGAATTGCCCCGGCACTATTTGGCCCCACCTTGAGCACACCTACGCTATCGAGCCATGCGATACTCCCGCCACCGGCTCCAATACTTGATATCCCAATTGCTGGAAGAATCATCGGGAAGTCACCTATTTGTTCCTCACGGCTATAGTTTGCTTTCCCCTCCTGAATTACCGCAACGTCGGCACTTGTTCCACCCATATCGAAGGTAATCAAATTGTCAATCTTAGCCCCTTTTCCAACACCAAAAGCGCCGACTACACCGGATGCCGGTCCTGACAGAAGGGTTTCCACAGGGGTTTCCTTTGCAGCATTCGTTGTCATGATCCCACCATTTGATTTTGTTAAATAAGGTCGGGCGTTAACACCGAGGTTATTGAGTGTGTTCTCTAAATTATCCAGATAGCGTGAGAAAGCCGGACGTACATAGGCATTCATAACGGTTACAACAGTACGTTCATACTCGCGCATCTGTGGCCATATTTCAGATGATGCTGAGACAAACAGGCGTGGGGCTTCTCTTTTAATCGCTTCCTTAAGTAGACGTTCATGACTAGGGTTAGCGTAGGAATGAAGCAGACAAATAGCAACTCCTTCAATCTTCAGCTCATTAAGCTGTGTTACCACCCGATCGATTTCTTCTTTAGTAAGTGGAACCTCGATACCATCATGACGGATGCGTTCACGGACCGGTATTACCAATTTACGGGGTATAAGCGGTTCTGGACGGCGGCTATAAAAGTCCCACGGTATCGGAAGACGAATTCGCCCTTGCTCCAATACATCACGAAATCCCTCGGTTACCAACAATGCTATCTGCGATCCAGAGCGCTGAATAATTGTATTTAGAGCAATTGTTGTACCGTGGATGAAGTATTCTATTTGTTCTGGTCGAATTCCCCTCTCTGCCAATAACTTTATGCCATTTTCAACTCCACGTTCTGGATTATCCGGAACAGTTGGAGTTTTGAATTCAACCTGCCTTCCGCTCTTACTGTTAACTGCGCTAAAGTCTGTAAAGGTTCCACCGATATCTATTCCTAGACGATACCGTTCATCACTTGAGTTTGTGTGTTCCATCATTGCATCACCACGCTATTTAATATTTGTGAACTACATTTTCCTTCTTAAATGTTTACAACAGTTGTAATTTACCTTCTAACAATGTATATTCAGTACAACTCTTAACAAACAAATATCTTTAAGAGATTATATGTATATATTCTAGTCATATGAAAGTTTTTGAACTTTAACGGATAATTTTAATGCATTATCTATAGTTTCGCGACAAGCTTATTCTTAACTGACAAATCTTACACAGCACTGAAGGAAAATAATTAATACGTCATGCGCTTTTTACGAGTTTTTATTTATTGAAGAACTATCGAACTTGCATCACTATAAAAAGACCCATGCTCCCACACAGGTTCCTTCTCCTATCTAATATTCATAATTACCCCTAGCACCTACAACCATTTCATCAGACAATAACCCTTATTTTCTTTTGCTCTGCAGGTGACAAATTAATCACAATCTTTTTGTCCGGTGCTTCGCAATCGTTTGCAAATAAAGCAGCCATCACCCGATCCTTTGACTCTTTCACAGATGTATCCGGCAAGCCGACAATACTGACTCCCTCTATTCGTGGCATCAGCTGCACCTCCACCTGAACTTAGTATCCTTCCATACCTTTCAAACCTATACTGGATACAACGGAGGCCATTGCTTCACCTCTTATTTATTTAATAGATATAAGATACTGTGCAAAACGTCAAAAGACCTAAGTTGATTTTTGGCTGTCAAAATGGCATATTTCAATAGCTAAAAGGTGATTTTTAGTAAGAGGAAACAGAAAGGTCATTTAAAATAAGCGGTAGAAATTCAATTTTGGTGTATTACGTAACATTTCAGTTCGGACGATAATACCACACAACCCATTTACTCGGCGAAAAGCGAGAAAATTCGAGGAGTGACAGGCACACCACAAGGTATGGAGAACTACTATTAAACATGGAGAACCCTATACTATAATGGTGATAGATGTCATCCTAAATTTTGCTTAAGGATGACATGAAACATGACTTTGACCGTTTAAGATGTCCAGCGTGTGGCAGATACTATTTGAATAAAGACAAAGTATTTGTTGAAGTGCTTAACACAGTTATACACCAAAGATGTTATAGTCCAAATGAGGTTTTTACAATTAAAGATAGTGGGACATATCGGGACATGGTAGAAAATTATGGTTTATCTGAGTAAAGTCTATATAATAGAGATAACTTGAAAATTATTGCAAAGGTAGCGTTGAGAAACACTTATCACACCGACAAAAGATCCGGTATGAAACTTGGAATGATTTCATATATAATGGATATAGATAGAGAAAGAAGTGCGATTAACACTTCTCTCCACCGTCCGAGTGGCGGTTGTCAAAATTTACGGTCTTTTTTGAGAACCACCCTTTTGCTTTTGTACTGCACTCAGGGTGGTTTTCTCTTTTTCAATAAAAGCTTTCTTAAAGAAATGCACACTAATTGTACGAACCATTCCTTTTAAAACATCTCTAAGAAAATCGAGAAATGTCTCCATGATTATCAATTCCTTTCCGATCCATAACGATCAGGAAGAAGAACGACAACCAACCACCCTTACAATATACAGTTACTACTTTATTTTTATCATACTTTAACATGGGGCCATTCGATCATTTTTCGACAAAATACGCCATAATGCGATAAGTGATAGCACTACATCATACTTTTTTCCACCAGATTTCTCAACGGAGGCATGGCATTATGTTCCCAGCCATTTTTCCGAGAAATGCCATTCCGGACTCCCCCTGGCATAACTTTCTGTTGCGACCAAATCTGAATGACCACGGAATTCCCCTAATGCAATAGACGTTGAGGCAAGGACTAGAAATCATAAATATACCCCAACTATATTTCACTATCTATTAAACTATGATGACTAATAAAATGGCCATATAAAAGGAACCACCACCACACATATGACTAATTGAATGACCAAATATGGGAAGCCACTTTTTATATAATCAATAAAGGTATAGTTACCCGGCCCATAAATCATTGTGTTTGGTGGCGTACCAATTGGTGATGCATAGGCAGCTGAAGCGCCAATAACAACTGCCATTAAAACTGCCTTCGGGTCTGCACCTATACTATTCGCTATTACAAGTCCAATCGGAGCCATTAAAGCAGCAGCTGCAGTGTTAGACATGACTGAAGTTAAAACTGCCGTTATGATAAACAATAAACCTGTTATAACATAGGGACTGCTCTCTGCACCAACCGTTTTCATAACAGAATCCGCAATCATTTGTGCTGCCCCGGTATCTGCCAGTGCTGTTGCCATTGGCATCATAGCCGCCACCAAAATAATTGTAGACATATCAAGAGATCGATACGCTTGTTTTTCTGTCATTGTACGTGTTAATACAATTAGCAATGCCCCCATAATTGAAACAATATGGAGAGGGATTCCTAACTGCTCCTCAAAAATCATAAAAATAATTGCGCCAATTAATGTTGCAACAGCAATAAACTGTTTAACAAGACTTTGATTTTGACTTGAATCAACAGCTGACACTTTCTCCGATTCTGTTTCTATCTCGTTTTCTCTCTTTGGAATAATTTTATAACCTATAGTCATCATATATATAATCCCAACTATAGTTATAGGAATCCCGATGTAAGCGAATTCGAAGAAACTATAAACAGGTATATTTCCATTTTGCATCACACCTTGAACAGCAAGATTTCCGTTACTACCTACCAGTGTAATCGTTCCTCCAAGAGCTGTTGCATATGCTAGAGGCATTAGAAGCTTAGAACGAGAGAATCCGACACTATCTGCAATCATAATAACGATTGGCATCATTACTGCCGTGGTGCTCGTATTGGACAAGAAAGCTGAAAGCCCTGCCCCTATAACCATGATAGCCAGAAGAAGCTGTTTTTCTGTTTTTGCAAATTTCGTAATCAGATCTCCTATTTTCTTTGCTACGCCAGTTTCAAACAGAGCAGCCCCAATGATAAACATTCCTGTAATCAAAATAACAATATTGTTCGTGAACCCAGAAAAAACAGTGTCAGCATCAATTACCCCTGTTAAATATAAAAGAGTCGTTGCTAACAAAGCAGTCATAGCAACGGGAATCACTTCCGTTACAAAAAGAATTGCTGCTCGTAATAAAATTAAAAGAGTTATTGTAGCTGAAGACATTACTTCAACTCCTTTTATTTAAGATTTTATTTCAGGACCACTTTTTTTCAACGCGGTCAATAAATTGTGAACAAAGCCCAATATAATGCTTTGGATCTAAATGGTCTGTCACTTCTTCTTCCGATATATGTGCCATAATCTCATTATCTTCTAATACAACATCTACCAATGGTCTTTTTTCTTCAAATGCTTGCATGGAAACCTTGTAAACCATGTCATGCGCAACTTGGCGACCGACAGATTCACCTAAATTCAACATCAGATTTTCAGAAACGATTAACCCTTGTAATAAGTTGAGATTCCGCTCCATATTTCCTTTATGAACAATAAACCTTTCTAATACACCTTGCATTTGTTCCAATCCACCACTAGTAAATATACAAATTTGTGGTATATACGCCCATTCAGTTGTCCAAAATGTCATATCTCTTTCATGTTCCTGAATCATTCCATCAAAACCCAGAGAAGCGTTTCTTTGCACTAGCCTTGTTAGACCCACAACATATTCACATATCATCGGGTTTCGTTTATGCGGCATGGTGCTGCTCCCAACTTGCCCCATTTTAAACCCTTCTTCAATTTCTCCTATTTCGGTCTTCTGCAGATTAATAATTTCATTTGCAATTTTCCCTATGGTTCCAGAAACCATCGCTATTATACTAGCAAACTCTGCAAACCCATCTCTTTGTACATGCCATGTAATTGTCGGCTGTTCAAGTCCAAGGTTTTTACAGTACCGTTCCTGTACAGATAATCCAAGTTCGCTAATAGAGGCGAGTGTACCTGCAGCTCCACTTAATGATCCCATTAGGTAACGTTTCGTGCCTTCCTTCAATCTTTCCATGTGCCTTCCCATTTCATCTGCCCAAATAGCAATCTTGTACCCTAATGTAATAGGCAAAGCATGCTGTCCATGTGTTCTGCCAGGCATAATCGTATCTTCGTGTTCACGGGCAAGTTTAAGTAATGTATCTAAAAACTTTTGCATCTGTGTTAAGAGCAGCTTTTGAGCTTCTTTTATTTGCAAAACAACAGCAGTATCCATAATATCTTGCGTTGTTGCTCCCCAATGAATATAGCCCCCAGCTTTTCCACCAACATTTTTTGTGAATTCGCGAATTTGAACGATTAAAGGGTGGGTTGTATCAACAAGCCCTTTACGAATCGTATCCATATCAAAATTTTCATAATTAGCTTTTTTAGCAATCTCTTCTGCCATCCCCATCGGAATAACCCCAATATCCTCTTCAGCTTGTGCTAATGAAACCCATGAATCTAACCATTTTTGTAAAAGCGATTCATCTGAAAAAATTTCCTTCATTTCTTCATTCACATAAATCCCTCGGTAAAGTTCTGAGTCAATTACATTTGATGCCACCCGTATCCCTCCATCATTATTGTAAACGCATACGAAAATATTTAATTGATAACGTTTATCTAATAGTTATAGTTCAACACTAAAATCTATGGTTGACTAATTCAGGCAATTCATTCCCGAATATATATCACCTCAGAACCTTGTTTGTTTTCTTTGAAACGTCAACCTTAGATCTTGGTGGAGAATCAAATTTTTCATACTCTCATGTAATAAAAATGGTCAATAAAGCAATAGAAATATACAACGGCATGAGCAGTCCACCCAACCTGAACTAAAGAATTCATGGTATGGGTGGATTGAAAATCACAAAAGCCTTACTGAAAAAAGAATAAATATGTCAAATGAAAGGGTATAAAATTATCCTTACAGAACATATTCGTCCGATGAATAAGCCATCATTTTTAACATATATTCTGAAGAGTTGTATAGGATAACTCGATCTCAATTGGAACGTTTCTATAATGTTTTCAAAAGATCATATAAATTATTTTTTGCTTCAAAACCTACTCCAGGAACATCTGGCAGACTAACAAAGCCATCTTCAACTGCATGCCCGTCTGCAAACCCTCCAAATGGTTGAAATACATTAGGATATGATTCGTTTCCATACAATTTCAAACCTGCAGCAATATTTAATGACATCTGATGTCCCCCATGTGGAATGCAATTTCGGGAAGACCATCCGTTTTCATCAAGCATTTTTAATATTCGCATATACTCTACAAGCCCATAGCTAAGCGCGCAATCAAACTGTAAGAAATCTGTCTTAGGGTTCATACCCGCATATCTAATTAAATTTGTTGCATCTTGGAGGGAGAATAAGTTTTCACCTGTAGCTATAGCATTAGGATATACCTTCGATAACTCCTTTTGTAATTTGTAATCTAAAGGGTCACCAACTTCTTCATACCAGAATAAATTATAATCCTTTATCGCTTCTCCAAATTGAATTGCTTCTTCCAGATTAAAGCGCCCATTAACATCAATCATGAGGTTTTGGCCAGAACCGACTACATCAATAACGGCCTCAATGCGTTTGAGATCTTCCGCTAAAGGTACTCCACCAACTTTCATTTTTACTTTTGAATAACCCATATCCAGGTAAGATTTCATTTCATCCTGTAGATCTACTAAACCTTTACCAGGTAAGTAATATCCTCCAGCAGCGTAAACAAAGACTTTCTCATCAATAGTTCCATCCCCATATTGATTAGCTAAAAGTTGATAAAGTGGCATATCTTCTATCTTTGCTACCGCGTCCCAAATAGCCATATCAAGGGTTCCTACTGCAAATGTTCTCTCACCATGACCTCCTGGCTTTTCATTCTTCATTAAAATTTCATAGATTTTTTCGGGTGAAAAATTGGTTCCTGATTCGTTTAGAATTTCATTAGTTTTAGCATTTAACAATCTTGGAATAAATCTTTTCCTTAAAATTCCACTTGGTGCATAACGCCCGTTTGAATTAAACCCATAACCTACTACTTCTTTACCGTTTCGAACTACATCTGTTTTTACTGCCACAATGGAGACATCCATTTTACTAAAATCAATAAACGCATTTCTAATGTTACTATCAATTGGTACTGCTCTTTCCTGAATATCAATAATTTTCATTTTTTGCACCTCATTTTAATAATTTACTAATTACAAATGCAAAAATCATGCCAAAAAATATTTAAGCTTACTCAAGGGATAAGTAGAATAGGGTCTTTCGTTTTGTGGGATCAAGTGGGAATGCAACAAATAAAGATATGTAAAAGGTATGGTTAAGTGAGTTTGGGGGCGATATTCAAACAGACGCCAACATTAAGCATGATTCGAGTTAAGGTGTTTACTGTTGCATAAATAATTGCATTAGACAACTAGACGGACGGTATTCTGACAGGCATCATCGTAGTAAACTTGAACTGCCCGTTAGAGTACTAACTTTTCTTCCATGGCTCCATATCATTTACCTTGTAATAACTTTGGCAGCAAAGGCTTTGTCTTGAAACATCCATCATGTTACCAAGCTTTACATTAGATTTATGTTTCTCGAGGGGAGGTTTTCCGCCGACTTCCTACAGACATAACGGTCGTCCGTCACATCCTTGCTTCAGTTAGAGCTACTTTCACTGAACAGGAATTTTACCTTTATCTTGCATACATAATGGGCACAAAATAAGATAAAGCATTTCAAAAATGAAATGCTTTATTTCTTATTTGAAATTTTTCGCCATAGTGTAGTCATACTGATTTGGTATTTCTCACAAAACTCTTCTTTTGTGCCAGTAAATTGGTGATAGAGTTTTTTCCATAGCTCTTTTTCCATAGCTTTGTAGGAGTCCAATACCGGAATGAGAATTTCCTGTTTTCTTTCTGTCATGGATGTTTTGAGAAATTGTTCGATTCCATCTTTTGTTATCTCATGCTGTTGATATGTAATTACGAAACGTCGAATGAAATTCTGAAGTTCACGACCGTTCCCAAACCATGGACAAGATAATAAAGGTGAAAACAGAGACGGGTCTTGCCATGTTAAATAGCGATTTTCTCTCTCCATTTCAATTTTTAAAAAATGTATAGCTAAAGGTATAATGTCGTCTTTTCTATCTCGTAAAGGCAATAGATTAAGAGGTAGTGTGGATATCCGATAAAAGAAATCTTCTTTAAACTCCCCTTTTTCAATAAGGTCTTCAATCGGTATATTAGAAGCACATATAATCCTTACGTCAACTGGAATATTACGTTTACCACCGACTCGTCTAACTTCTTGCTCTTGCAATACCCGAAGCAATTTAATTTGGAAAGGCCGGGACATCTCATTAATTTCATCCAAAAACAATGTACCCTCATGGGCCATCTCTAAAAGCCCAGATCGCCCTCCACGATTTGCTCCCGTAAATGATCCTTCTTCATAACCGAATAATTCACTTTCTAATAAAGATTCATTTAATGAACCACAATTTAATGATACAAAAGGATTCTTTTGCCGATGGCTGGCATTATGAATGCTTTGTGCAAACAGTTCTTTACCTGTACCCGTTTCGCCATAAATGAGAACTGTTCCTTCTGAGCGTGCATAGACCACAGCCTTTTGTATCATATTTTTCATTTTTTCATTGATAGTTATAATGTCTGAAAACGAATGTTTAGCAACCAAACCCTTCTTGTAGACTTCTTTTCGAGTTTTTAATTCTAATTGTTGAATATCGTTAACCTTTTCAAACATCTGAATGGCACCAGCATACAGTCCATTTGTTCTGGTTATCAACGTTGTGGCAAGTACCTTTTGATTTTCAACTTCAATAAGAATATTCCGATGATCTTTTTGACTATTGATATGGGAAATGAGAGTCTCATTTGCAATGACTTTGCAATATTCATCAGATCGGTTCATTTCCTTCAATCGCGGAAAAATCATTTCTGCCTTTGCATTATACGTTTTAATCTTGTTCCTATCATCAATAACAATAACTGCTTGTTGCATAGAGTGTAAAACCAGTTCAAGTTCTTTGCGTTTATTTTGATCTCGATGTTTCAATTCAAGTATACGAACCGCTTGTTCTAACGCGATTTGTAAAGCCTCTTGACCAGATTTTAACAGGTGAGTATAAAGGTTATATTGATCGGCTAACTGCACTGTCTGTCGATCTCCAATAACCGCATCGATCTGCTCCATTTTAATTAGATGCTGAAGCACCTGGTTTAATTCTTTAGTATGGTTGTAACTTTGAACGTGTACCGTTCCATCCTTGAAGTCTAAGGAGAATGCTTCAGTGTCACTAATTATTTGATCGAACATTAAAACAACTATTTTTCGATATCCTTTCCCATATACCTGAGAAACGGAGCGAAGCAGATCATAGGGGGTAACCGGGATATGTACATAAGGGATTTGAGCCTCATTATGTAAGTATTCACCGAGTCCGCCTCTAGAGACAATGATACTTGCAGATTCAGGAATTTCATGTAATGTTTTCTCATATGGGAATAAGGTCTCTATGAAAGTCACTTGATAAGGCCGATCAATGATCTGTTTTTCCATTAGATGTATTTGCTCTTGTGTCAAATCGAAAGGAGCAATAACATATATATTATCATCCACAATAATCCCTCCTGAGAAAAGTATTTTTATGAGATACTAGCAAATATTAAAGGATCCATTGATTACTGCCACTGAAATGTGCTACTTTTCACTTATGCAATATTATAATTTACTTTAGGAATCTATGGCAAAACTTAAAACATCGTTGATCAATTTGTTTAACGATCTATAACATATTGTTGTATAGAATCCCCAAAATTAGATATAGTTTATAGTTTCAAATAAACGCAACAATAGTTTGATACCAAACACAACTCCCATATACTTAGATGGAAATTTTTAGTCGCTGGGTAATAATGCAGTTCTAATTGAATACTTACCAGCCCCGGTTCAGTAATTTTTCAAGGTAATGACAAGTGAATCTCGCAATGGTTGACATACGTTACAATCGAACGGACAACACGGTGATGCACTGTATCGGTATTTGTTACCATAATCGCATCTGCTCCGTTCAATGCAGCTCAATTTAGTTGCCGCAATTAGATAATAGCCATTTAATACCCCTTGCAATAATTCCCCCATATTTAAAATATAACAGGTTGATTATAGCTAGGAACATATATATAATAACTTATATGGAAATACCCATTACATGCTTATTTTCATTGAAATTTTCTCACTGTAAAAGTACTTTATCCCGCATACCGGCCCAAGCATTTATTGCAAACTACATGTATAAAGAGGAATATGACTAATGAAAATAATAACTCCACTACCTGAAGAAACCCTTGCTAACTAATATTTATATAAAAGCTATTTATTTATGTTTTAATAAGCAATTTTGTAATTTTAGGAGTGACACTATGGGGCTTTACGATAAAGATATTAGGGAAATTTTGTTAAGAGAATTCCTTGAAACATCTGAGTTCTCAGATGATCGTAGTACAGTTATTGTTAACGAATTGGATGTTTGCTCAGGCTCAGCTATAATGGATATGACGCTAATTAATGGTAAAATCCATGGGTTTGAAATCAAAAGTGAACATGACACATTAGAACGACTCCAAACCCAAAGTTATTATTACAACCAGGTATTTGATACAGTAACTTTAGTTTGTAGTTCTAAACATTTGGATAAAGCTATGGCATTGATTCCTGACTGGTGGGGTATTTATAGTGTAAATGGTACTAGTAAAAACTCTTATCAAATGAATATTATAAAAGAACCACAATCTAATAAATCTATTGATATTTTCCATTTATGCGAAATGCTTTGGAAACCGGAATTAATTACATTATTAAAAATATCCGGTACCGATAAAGGAATTAAAAGTAAAACAAGAAGAGAACTGGCTAAAATTATATCAGAAACAATAGAAACAAAAATTGTAACATCTTTTGTAAAACACGCTCTTAAGAATCGAAAAGCATGGAAAGCTCGTCCACTACGACAGGAATATGGTGAGAAACAGCTATCGTCACCCAATTAGTGTTACTGCCTGGTCCCACAGTCTTTTCCGGTGAATCTTTTTTATGACCTAATGCTCTTTCCATTATATCATAATCTCCAAACGAGAAGTTTTCACCGTAATAGTAACTAGATGAAAATATGGTTTGTGCCAACGTTTGATGATTCATAATCCACTCTTTTGTATAGTTGTCCCTTTTCCCTTTTAGTATCCAGTAATCATCCTTTGTAGTATAACGAGCTTTCGGAAGGATCCCATATCTTAAACGTGAAAAGTCAATTTCTGATTCTGTAAATTTAGTTACACCATAATCAGAATAGCATATTTTTTCATTCAAAGCATGGAACTCCTTAGACTCCATTAAACGAGTGAAAATTTTTATATCAAATCGCTTGTAAAAATTCTCTCCACCGGAAGAGATATCGGAGAGGTCATCCGGAAATGAAGTTACACTAATGATTATATTATTTATATTGAGTTCCATAATATACTTATCTAATACTCTTTTAAGTTCTGCATACTGTCTATTGGCATCCATCCTATTTTCAATCAATCCAAGATCTAGTAAAACACTTAAGTTAACGTCACATTTATTTATCCATTTTTTAATCGAGTCGAACATAGTGTTATAGTCATCACCATCAAGATCCTCGGGGATAGCAATCTTTACTAATAATTCATCAGACTTAATAAAATTATCCGCTCTATATTTAAATTCATCGTATGACAGAACCGGATATATCGGAAGACCTTTTGAACCTGCTTCAATCATTAAGTTTTCTAAATAACCACTATTGTCATCTTCCACATAACTGGTATCTAGGAAAATTTTATCGAAGCCATTTATTTGTCTTATTTCTCTCAGAATGTCGATTTTCTTTTCGCTTTCAACCACCTCAATAATCGGTGCAATTTTATTTATTACATTTTTAGAAAGCCTTTCCAAAGCAATTTTCTCACCCATTTTCCACTTTAAAATGGGATAGTATTTCAATTCAGTCACTTTACATCCCTCCCAATAATTTTCCACTCCTCTATGCTGCTCCCCACACATATATAAATACCCATGACTATATTACCATTAATTCAAAAAAATTACTATTTTCTTATCACTTCAAGTTTATTTATGCTTACGATTCATTAGCTGTAATACTATAACTAGACATCCATACATTAAGCGAAAAAAGCACAACGACAGGTTAAATACCTGCTAGTTGTACTTTTTTTTACGCAAAAGCCAGAATGCTCCCATTTACAAGAAAAGTGCTGGCCTCATTTCAAATAATATACTTAACCTGATGGCTACAAGATCCGACTCCCAAATCCCCGTATCAATCCAACCACAAAAATCAAGTCATAAATTACTTCGTCAGTTTTATCAAAACCCCCTCTCTTCCACATTAAAATACATCGTAACCATTTCCTGTAATAGCCTAACATAAGCAGCTATTGATCGATCCTGCACACCATCCACATAATGATGAGCTTTTCCGAATCCACCATCTCTGCAATCCATCTCTGCACAAATATGGATAAGCGCTAGTTCATCCTCCGGTTTATGCAGAATATCCAGGTTTTCAGTTAATAGTGCAATTGCAGCTGCCAATCCATATGCTCCAAGATTTGATATACTTGAAGGTAAAAGATATTCTGTCGCTAATTTAGTGACAAGTCCATCTGGATTTTTGCATTTACATATTTCACCAAACGGATGTATCTTTCTAGCTTCATCATAAATTTTTCCGAAGCCAATCTCGTTACCCATGTCTCCTATACCTACTGTCACCTTTCCATTATCTCTCAGTTTATTTAATAGCAACTCTAATGGTGCATCATGGTGCTCCCCACGAGCCAATCCGCTAGCAAAGTGGTAAACACCTTCTTTAGAGGGACCAATCTTTTCTATAAAAACAGCACCATTCAATTCATCTGCAATACTTTCATTTTCATAATCATCTTCCCTGGATAAAGGAATAAAGGTAGCTGGAACACCTAACTTTGTACACAGAGCTTTCATTACAGGAACAATTTCCTTTTCAACAAAAAACTTAACTTCTGCTCCAGCAAGATACAGGGCTTTACCTAAAACTACAGCACCAATGGGACCATCATTTTCACCGTTTGGCAGCCACTTCGGATCCCATACTCCCGTAAATATCCCCACTGTAAATGTAGAATCTCTATTATCCTCTATCCTTTTCTTCATTTCAGATGCAATTTGATAAGTAAGAGGTTCTTCATTTGACCGAACTGCATAATACAACAAATGTGCAATCCCCCTTGGCAAAGATGGTAACCGTGACTCTACCGTTATGAGTCTATCAATATTTTCACATACAGTAATCATTCGCAAACCTCCAAATTTTAATTAATAATGTTGAACATACTTTTTTCTAAACTTAAATTAGAAATAGATTTTGAGCCTCGACTTGTACCGACATCACGAACACTTTAAACGTCTTTTGCTATACGCTAACATTGAAAAAATCAATCGCCTCCCTTCCTTATATGTTTGTTCCCCTACATTTTCGAAGGCAGCCACAAAGCAATTTGCGGAAAGAAGGTGACTAATAGAGCAATAAATAAATATAGGAAAAAGTACGGAATATTCCCTTTAACGATCTCACTAAAAGAAGCTTTTTCGCCGGCAATCCCTTGTAAAACATATAAATTTAGACCAACTGGTGGTGTTATTTGGGATACTTCGATTAATATAACTAATACTATTCCAAACCAAATAGGATCAAAGCCTACAGCCTGCACCAAGGGCCATAAAACAGGCAGAGTCAAAAAAATAAGTGAAAGCCCGTCTACTACACAACCTAAGATTAAGTACACAACGAATACAATGAATAAAAAAGTTACAGGAGATGGATCTATACTTATTATCCAGTCTGTTAACCCTCGATTAATACCTGATTGCACAATAAGGTACGAAAGAATCTGTGCCCCCACTACGATAAATAAAACCATACTGCTTGTCCGTACCGCGTTAATGATCGCGGATTTAACATTTATATACGTTAATTTTTTATATATAGCGCATATCACTAATGATAAAATAACTCCCAGTCCCGCTGATTCAGTTGGGGTTGTGTACCCCAAATAGATTCCTCCTGCAATAATGACAATAAGTACAGTTATAGGGAGTAATCCCCCGATGCTCTTAAACTTTTGCTTCAGTGACAATGAGCCTTCTTCTACATGACTTGTCAAATTAGAATTCAACAAACATCGAATACCTATATAAATCATAAAGATAAGTATTGCGAGCAATCCAGGAACAACCCCTGCCATAAACAACTTTGCAACGGACTCCTCAACCATCGATCCATAAATGATCAAGGGGATGCTGGGGGGAAGAAGAATTCCTAACGCTCCGCCGCCCCCTAATGACCCATAAATCATGGAACGATTGTATCCTCTTTTCGATAATTCTGGAATAGAAACTGATCCTACCGCCGCTGCTGTTGCAAGGCTAGAACCGCTTATAGCGGAAAAGAAACCACAGGATACGATATTCGTTTGAAATAACCCTCCAGGTATCTTTCTTAACAAAACGGAAGTACTATGAAAAAAGCGATCACTAACGCCACTGCTTAATATTAATTCTCCCATTAAAATAAATAAGGGGATCGCAGTTAATTCAAAGCTATTTACACCGTTCCAAGCAACGAACCCTAGTGATTGAAATACATGTGAATCACCGAGCAGTAATAATCCAATCAAGCCTGTGGTTCCTAATGCGAACGGTACCCAATAACCCATAAATAAAAATACGAATAAAAGGAGTATATACAGAATGAACAATACATACCAAGCCACTATCAATCACTTCCCATCTTATTTTGTATACGTTTGCGAATGTATTCAACCAATTCCACAACATTCTGCAGCATAAGAAATGCAATGCCTACTACCATTACTAATTGGGGAATATAAAGTGGCGTTTCACTGATATAAACCGATGTTGCTTGAGAAGTATAAGATTGGAAAACGGTGCCACAAATGTAATAAAATAAAGTTAACGAAAAGGCGATCGATAATACGATGCTCACAACATCGACTATTCCTTTCCATTTTGAAGAAAAACGATTGTACAAAATAGTGATTTTAATAAATCCATTTGATCTAAAGGTATAAGCTAATCCAAAAAATGCAATTGCGACATTTAAATATCCTGCCATTTCGTCTGCAATGAGTGTTGATCTGTTCAATAATGACCGACTCATAACCTCTATAAAAACTAATCCAGCCATAAAACTCAGTGATATTCCGGCTAAGACAAGATTAAAATTAGTAAGCTTTTCCACAACTTTTTTTATACTCGCCCACATGATAATATCTTCTCCCCCAATTTAATTAGTTTTGACTTAGAAGGATTCAGACATATGATTACGAAAGAATTAATATCTCCTTTTGCTTATGAGTCCTGCCTGAACCCCCCATGCCTTTAACTCACTGAATTTCATCCAAAATCTCTTGAAGAACTTCCTCCATTTCGGGACCACCTTCCTTAGCCCATTCTCCCCAATGATCCTGCATCAAATTTTGTGCCATTTCAATATCTTCGTGACTTGCCTCATTTATTTCAACACCATCGGAGATAAAACCCTCAATCGCTTTATTATCTAATTCTTCTGTTTCTGAATTTCCTTTTTCCTGCCACTTTCTTGCCTCATCGTCTACAACTTCACGGATATCATCCGGCAATTCATTCAAAGCCTCGGAATTCACTAACATAAAGGCACCAGATCCAGAAAACGGAATTGTATAACCCCAATCTATTATTTCTGACCACTTGCCAGCATAAGCACCAACGGCTCCTGTAATTGCGGCATCTATAACACCACGTTGCAACGCTGCTGGAACTTCAGAAAGAGACATGGAGACTGGTGTAGCTCCTATTTCTTTTAAAAATGTCTGCTGTTCAGGAGCGAATGTTCTTATCTTTAAACCTTTTAAATCGTTCAGATTTTTAACCGGGGCTCCCACCCCCCAAATACGTTGAGGTGGGTCCATTAACCAAAACAAGATCTCAATGCCTCGTTGATCCATCTCCTCCTCCGCATACGGCAACACAGTATCCATAGCCGTTAGAAAAGTGTCCGTATCCTTTGAAGCCAGAAATGGCCATGTAGGAATAACAGACTCTTTCACGTCACCCGCTATATATCCAACAGGCGCATCTGCCATTTCAATTGAACGATCACCTACGACCCGTACAGACTCCATTCCTGTATATGGAAGCTCACCGGGTGGACGAGGAGTAATATTTAATCTTCCCTGTGTTTTTTCCTTAACAGCTTCTGAAAATCCGTTCATATACTCCCCTGGACCTTGATCCAAATTTACGTGTAAATTGAAATCCCATTCATATGATTCATCAGACGCGTTCGCATCGCTCTTATTATCTCCATCTCCTGATGTTGCACCACACCCATTGACAATCAAAAGCAACATAATTGATAGGATTGATAAAAGCCAATACTTTTTGGTTTTGAATAAGTGCATATAAATTACTCCCCCTTTTTGACAATCTCTTTTAAATAAACTATTGGTTACTATTAATAACCTGATTTTCAGTTAAAATAATTACTTAGTTTCCTCCTTCCTTTTATACTTTTTCGTTTCACCCTGATACGAAAACATTACTAAAGAACTATCTCGCAAACACACAAACTGTGTTCCTATTGTTAATAATAATCTAAATTAACAGAAATGTAAACACCATTTGTGTGTTTTTATAATAAAAACTTCATTTTGTGTTACGTTTTAGGCGAAAGAGATGAGGTGTTGACGATGAAAGGTTTTGGACTACGCCTAGAAAGCCTTCGGGAAAAGTATGGCTATTCAAAAAGGGACGTAAGCTTAATGCTTGGATTCACCGCAAACGTATATGGATCTTACGAGAGAGAAACAAGAAGACCAGCATTAGAAACAATTATAAAACTTGCAGATATTTATAACGTTTCGCTGGATTATTTGATCCGCGGAACAGAGTATCAAAAAGGTACTATTGATAACCCTGATCAGGAAAAAGTACAGAACCTTTTAGAAATATTTGCGGAAAAAGGAATAAAACAACCATATATTTTACAATTAGAAAAATGGTCTATACTTAGCCAAGAAGAAATGTTGGAGATAAATAACCATTTTGAATGGGTGGTTTATAAGAGTAAAAATAAAAGAATGAGTACATAAATAGGAAATCTGCCCTAAAGTAACACACGGGTAGATTTCCTTTTTGATATATTGTTACCTGTTTGCTAGATTACTCAATTAGAATTATTCATGTTCGAGGTAGAACTATAGAGAAAGGGTTACTTCCTTTAAGTTCTTTGTGGATGCGTTTGTTCATAATTTAGTATCCTACTAGAGCTAGGTGCTTCGAATTGGCATTGTTATTTTTCTTGAAGACCTCAACCATCACCCCAGGTTTATCATCGGATTTAGGGCATATGGAATAACCTAATAGATATAGCGATGTTCCAATGTATTTAGCGCATTATCGATTTGATAAATGGGTTCTTTTGATTACTTTCATAAAGAACCGTTTTCATTAACTTGGGAAAATCGATGTAGCAGTGCCTGGCAAGTTGACAAGTAGATTAACTAATTCCCGGCTTTTTACCAATCTAAGCATCTCGTTCTCTAATCTCTTTAATACATTGACAACGGAGAGGTTGCACAATTAGATAAAAACTCATTATCTGATCCTTTCTCTTCCCCGCGTTGAATAGGATAATCGGCATGTGAAATATCACATTATTGGACCACCTACATTTGAATAAACTGGTTTGAAACTATAATACTTTATTGTTAAATCAGCTATATATCCAGCCATCGATGCTGCGCTTTTTAAATTCATCCTAGAAAAGTCAAACGGATTGTCGTTTGTAATTTCCTAAATGGCTCAGTCTCTCTTCCCCAGATAACCCCGTAGTTGCTATCAAGATTATTAACATGAACAATGTTCCCATCTTCTATTTGATACACTAAATGTTCTTCCTCATCATAATCAGAAAGCACAATAGGACCTTTAAAGTTATACAAATTTATACGTCTTTTTAGTTTATTCGCTATCATAGGGATGGTGTCGTTACTACTTACATATTATTTATCAAACATCCTAATAAATTGTAGCATTCTAAATCCATCTTACATAAAATCACTCGAATAAACTACACCCACTTTATTGTCTCTTATCAAAAATATCTGCTGGAACATGCACCACTGAAAATATTGTCATTCAATTCCCCCCGCCCCATTTCATACATTTTGGATTGTACACAATATCGGTACATATCTAATGAAACTTTCTTGTTTACTCCATAGACATAGTTAGATAATGCATATTCGAGAATATTACACGTATTACAACATCAACGCCCTCAGATGTATTATTTTCAATTCTAATAGTTGTTATAAGCACGTTGTCAACCCAATATATTTTAATATATTTCAATCCGGCAACACAACATGCTTAACAACCGGAGTTGTCAGCAAAACAGAAGTCTTAGTACTCCCATAAGGAATCAACTTTTCTATCAAGCGTGTCAATTCATCTGTCCCTTTTAACGCCACTTTTATATAGTAATGAACATGCCCTGTTGCCCGGTGGCATTCCATCACATTTGGCTCATCAATAATCATTTTTTCAAATTCATACTGTGAAACCCGCAATTCACTTAATTCAATCATAAACATTAATTTTTTACCTACCGAAGCAGGAGGCACCTGTGCAGAAAAACCTTCAATTATACCTTTCTCCTGAAGCCGCTTTAAACGTTCTGACACGCTGGGACGGCTAAGAGCAAGCTTCTTCGATAGATCACTAATAGAAATCCGGCCATCCAACTGCAATATTCTAAGCATATTTACATCTATTTTATCCACCATATCCCTCCTCGCTTTCACTATCTTCAAAATGAATGTATTATTAGGAATTTAATTCAATTAATAGGCGTATAGCTTTTAATATCTTCATTTTTGTATATACGAAGCTATTTAACTGTACTATTATTATAACATGAATTAATTATTAGAATAATTAAATTACCAAATGGATTAGCGAGGTGATTTCAACAAGCTGGGATAGAATCGTGGTGTCATTCAATTAGGTATTATCGTTATTACCACAAATAACTTTATAAAAGAAAGGAGTAAACATGAATAATACATTTAAAATTATTGTCTTAGCTGGGGCATACGTATCATTCATACTGGGAGCCGGCACTGCAACAGGTCAGGAAATTATGCAGTTTTTCGTATCCTTTGGTTATTTTGGCATAGGCGCTATTATAATTGCAGCTATTTTGCACATGTGGTTTGGAGCATATGCGATGGATGTAGGATTACGTTTAAAAGCAAAGGACTCAAAGGCGGTTTTCGTATATTTTTGCGGAAAATATCTTGGAACATTCTTTTATTGGTTCTCACAACTTTTTATATTAGTAGTCTTTGTCGTCATGATTTCTGGAGCAGGCGCTACTGTTGCTGAACACTTTGATGTAGGTAATATAATCGGTCGCGCAATTATGGCAGCTCTTATCTTAATCACCGCCTTACTACGACTAAATACCATTATTAAAATACTGGGAATCGCCGGGCCAATTATAGTTATATTTGCAATTATTGTTGGTGCTGGAAATTTTGATACAGCTGGCCTTGCACAGGTAAGCGAAATCATGAAAGAAATTAACTTATCAAAGGCAACTAGTGCATGGTGGCAAGCCGGATTTGTTTATTCTTCTTTTGTCTTACTTGTTGCTCTGCCGTTTTTGGCAAACTTGGGAAAAGAAGAGACTAACAGAAAGAATGTAATCATCGGCGGTGCTCTAGGAGGATTGATCATGCTGATTGGGGTATTTGCAATCTATATTGGTATCCTATCTAACGTCGAGAAGCTTTACACGAAGGATATCCCAACCTTGTTTTTGGCAGATCAAATTAGCCCAGCACTATCTCTGGTATTTTCCGTTATCTTGCTTATTGCTATTTATACAACAGCAGTTGGAATGCTATGGACTGTTTCCACCCAATTTTCCAAAGGCAACACAGTAAAATATAGAATCATAACAATAGCTTTAACAGTACTAGGATTTTTCGGCGGACTATTTCCATTTGCCAAAATTATCGACTTCGTTTATCCCATTGTTGGATATATCGGTTTAATATTAATTGCTGGAATGCTTTATCGACAGTTTATAAATAAAGGAAAAATGAAAAATACGGAACCAGAGAAATCAAATGCCGTTTAAAAAATCGAAAAATGAGAGGCGATAATATGAGTAAATATGCAAAAAAAACAGATTACACAAGGGTCAAATTGGACATGCCGTTTACAGGGATTACATCATTTAAAAAGTATCCTATTTGTACAAATTTAGATGAATTAGATGCCGACATTGCAATTATAGGAGTACCAAATGATATGACAACTGCCTGGCGGTCTGGAGCTAGAATGGGGCCTAGATCAATTCGTGAACAGTCTTCCTTATACGCATTTGGAGCAAGTTATGATCACGAAAAAGATATTATGTACAGTGATGAAGGTTGGAAAATTGTGGATTGCGGAGATGTTTCCATCATTAATGGTGATGTAGAACAAAGCCATGAAAATACCGAAGAGGCAATCAAAAAAATTATTTCTAAAAATGCCATACCAGTTATTTTGGGTGGTGACCATTCTATAACGAACCCGGTAGCATTTGCTCTTGAAAGTGAAGAAAAAGTCAATGTGGTCCAAATTGATGCACATTTAGACTGGCTAAAGGAAGCCTCAGGCCAGCGCTTTACATTAAGTAATCCTATGCGAAGAATGTCTGAAATGGATCATATAAATAAAATGGCTCAACTTGGAATTAGAGGAGTTGGCAGTAGTCAAAAAGAAGACTTTGACGATGCCCGCGCTTATGGAAGTACGATCGTATCACCAAAACAAATGAGAAAAATGGGAATTGAAGAGGTATTAAAAGATATGCCTAACGGCGAAAAATATTATGTAACGATTGATATTGATGGCTTAGATGCTTCTATCGCACCAGGAGCAGGCTCTCCGTCACCGGGTGGACTTTTTTACGATGAGGTAAGTGAAATCTTGGAGGTTGTGGCAAAGAAAGGAAAAGTAATCGGTTTTGACTTAGTAGAGGTAAATCCATTATACGATCCAACTGGTGTAACTTCTCAAATTGCTGCACGACTTATTATTGATTTTATTAACTTTATCATTAGGGAGAGACAACTTAATTTAACAAATGGATAATTTTGTAACAGTATGTCATAAAAGTTATTAAAACAAAAAGGCCTATATAGCCTAATCTCTTTGGTTGTATAGGCCGCTGTGTAATAAGGTTAATTTTTAATAGAAAAAAGGATTCATTTTTATATAAAACTATAATATTTTCTATACTAGCTTAATCAGAATCAAATCTATAGAGCCATTCGTCCTATAGTATTTCACTTTGTTCAAGACAAAACCTATACACTATTAAATCCCCTCAATCATCCCATGCACCTTAGCAACCTCTTCATCCGGCACAATTAGATAATAAATCCCGTCGATTTTCGTACCGCTACCTTCCATCATATAGTTCTCAATTTGTTTTCTTGTATCTTTATAACCACTAAACAATTTCTTCATGTCATCGAAATCAAGATTTGTAGCCATGTTATTCCCTAGTACGTCAATCACACCATTGATCTTACCTACTGACCCAACACTTGCGCCTCTATCCACAATAGCCTGAATAACTTGACGCTGACGTTTTGTTCGACCGAAGTCTCCGTTTGGATCATTTTTACGCATGCGTACAAAACTTAGGGTTTTATCGCCATCCATCTCAATGTTTCCAACTGGAAAATCATACTTACTATCTTTCCAAGCAATCTCATTATTTACAGTGACTCTCCCTAGTTGGTCAACTAATTCCTCTAAACCTTCCATATTCATCCGAACATAGTAATCCAGGTCAATATCAAGGAAATTCTCTACCGTTGCTACTGACATATCAGCCCCGCCAAAAGCATAGGCATGATTAATCTTATCTTCTGTTCCTTTACCAATAATCGTAGTTCGTGTATCACGCGGAATACTAACTAATTGCATCTTATCATTTTTCGGATCTAAGCTAAGAACCATTAATGCATCGGAACGCCCTCTATCATTCTCCCGTTCATCAACACCTAATAGTAAAATATTTAACGGCTTGGTAGCCTTAACTTTTTTCTTTGATTGTTTGTAATCAATTGACCCGACTGGCTTATGCATTTTTTCATTTACTGTTTGCTTAGCGTTATGATAGATGGAATATGCATATCCCCCAACACCCAGTACTAATAGTAAAATAATAATTAAAGGTATTTTTAACCAAAGTCTTCTTGGTTTTTTAGATCTTGATCGTTTTGCCATTTGGCTATTCCCCCGTATTTCTTTGCTACAATCCATGCAGCTAGATATTTACTCTCTATACTTCTTTATACATCTTCATAAAAAAAGGATGGATACCACTCGGTTTTATTAAATTTGAACCCATCCTGACGTCCAGGCTCAAAGCAATCTGAAAAATGAAGTATATCTGATTTCGCCTACATCTTAAACTTATATCATATTTTTCTTTTATTACTTTCGATAATACTCCACATACCACTCCGCAAATTTTCTTAATCACTTTTCAATTGAAGTCTCCGTCTTAAAGCCAACCGCCTTTTGCAACAGTTCCGTTGATTGATGCATAAGTAGCAGGCGCATATCCAGGCTTAATTGGTTCACAAATTCAACTTCCGCACCCAGCGCACTACTCAATGCCTTTTTCAAAGCATGAATAAATACCATTAGCTTCTCGGGACTGTTATTGCCCATGTTAATAAGGGGTTCAGACACCATAACTTCAGAATGGACCAACCTATTTGAAGATGAAAAAATGACCACTTCTTTACTTGATCGTCTGACTTATTGATTACATATCCATTTACTTAATGGAAAAGGATAGATTCGAGCGCGCAACCTTATTTACACATTATTAAATAAATTACTTTATTGCTTTAATGCTTTAGCGTAGTTGGGGGCTGACCCCAAACTCAATCATAGGACCTCCCAAATTGCCGTAACATATCAATGTGTAACGTGCCAAGGCCTGCGAATCCGAGCAGGCTCCTACCCTCTAGCCATTTAATGAGAATAGGAATGTTGCTTTCTGTACGGACCAGCACATCAGCCCTACTAATTTCGGGTTTTGTGTATTTGGCAAGTAAAAAATGTATGAAATGGCATTTAAATTTGTATGCCACTTGCCACCTCTAATTACTCATGTAATAAAGATTCTTTATAACGGAAGCTGTCTCCGGTAAAAAGCAATAAATGCGAGTGATGAATCAATCGGTCGATAACCGCCTCTGTAAGTATCGGATCGCCAAAAACATGATTCCATTGGCCAAACTGCAGGTTAGTTGTGATGATAATACTTTTATTTTCGTAACACATAGAGATGACCTGAAATAAAAGCTCTGCACCCTCCTTATTGAGGGGAATATAGCCAAGCTCATCCAATACTAATAAATCCAGCTTCTCAATCTGTTTCATTAGTTTCGTAAGGTTTCCCTGCTGATTAGCGTCGATTAATTTATTCACCAAGGATGCCACAGTGTAAAATCTGACCCGGCTGCCAAACCTATGTATGGCATTTAAGCTAATTAACGATGCCAAATAGGTTTTTCCAGTCCCAACCCCGCCATACAAAATAAGATTTTCCTTTTCATTAATAAAGTCTCCGTTCAAAACTCCCGACCGGTCAATGCCCTGTGGAATTTGAATATGCTCCCACTGATACGGGGTGCTACCTGTCTTTGGCAGTCCTGCTTGCTTTAGTAGTAAGTTTATTTTTCTTTCCTCACGGTTCTGTACTTCATTCTCAAATAACTTGAGAAGGTATTCTTGATAACTGTCGGCCTCTACATTGCTGTAATTCTCCCTAATCCAACTTAGCTTTAAACGTTTGGCGTAGGCTTCTATTTGATCATTCATTAACTGATCCCTCCCTTCTGGAAGAAGGAATCGTAATGGGATAACCCTCTTGTCACATTTGGCACATTAGGTATAGACACCTTTGGTGTAATGGCGGCATGGGCATCGTTTTGGTTAAGTAATGAATAGAAACAATGCTTAATTTGATCAGTATCTGGGTGGCCATGTGTAGAGGCCAATTGTAAAGCTTCATTCAACAATGAAAAGTCGTCATTCTTTAAAAGCCCTCCCAATAACCGCAAGGCACTCTTTTGTTCTTCCTCTGTACAATCTAGTAGATATTCTGTCCAAATTGGCGGGAACTGATCATAAATCCCTGAATACTTAATTGCCCTAGGACGTTTCGATAGTAGATTCAAATAAGGCTGCCACATCATTGATTTTCTCTTTATGCCATATAATCTTGGATGTTTTACGATAACCTCATTATTCTCCTCCAGGATGGTTATATTGTTATATGTGATGCATACACGCACGTTCTGTTTGGCGAATCGAGGAGAAGTGGAGTATTGCTTCTTGTCTATTGAAATGAATCCGTATTTGTCTGATTTTATCTCCTCATATCGTGCGCATTCAAATCTTTTCTCAGGTAATAGAAGCCAATTCCCCTGATCCTCCTTAAATAGTTCTGATTGAAGGATACCTTTCTCATAATGCATACGATCACGGTCCTGTTCTGCCATTTCCCAGAGTGTTTCATTGAATTGATCTAGTTCTAAAATTGTATTCTCCGGTAATAAAAAGTTATTCCTCACATATTTAACCATTGCCTCTACGTGCCCTTTTTCATTACCTTTACCAGGATTACAAAACTCGTATGTAAAACCATAATGTAAAACGAATCTATCAAAGGTTTCCGTTAACTCACGTTCTCCCTTTGCGCGGATCTTCTTTACTGCTGGTGATAAATTATCAAACCGGATTGTCTTGGGAACGCCTCCCATATGACTAAACATGCGTTGTAGCCCTTCTAGTAAACACTCTGTATTTTCCGAAGGAAAAACCTGAAAGTAAAAACTATTACTATTAGGAAAAGACATCACCAGATAAGGAAGATCAATCACTTCAGAATGATACTTGAATGGTGCTGTCCCAAAGTCGACTTGCGCCGTACCTGGAATTGACTCAAGGGGCAATGCCGCATTCTCATTATTCTCTTTTAATTCCCGTTTACGGTGTGAAACATAGTCACGAACCGTACGGTAAGATCCTTTGAAACTGTGAAACTTCTCCAATTCCTGAAACATTCTTTTTGCCGTTCTATGATACTTTCTTTTCTTCTTTAAATCTTCCTTGATCCATTTATCCAAAATTGGTTTAACAGGATCCATGACAGGTGATTTACGTTGTTGCTTTTCTCTTTTCGTAAATTCCTCCTGATTGGCATACTTATTTACCGTGCGAGGGTCAATTCCCATTCGTCTTCCCACACTGGCATATGTTTCACCTTTTTGATTCACTTCATGTCTGATATAATCAACTTGTGCCACTGCTAACATCTCCTAATATCCTCCTGTTAAACGTTGTTGGTCCAACGAGGAGTTTAAAGTTTTTTGGAGAGGTTGGCAAGTGGCCTTTTAATTTATGCAGGGCCCTCCGGGCCCTGCATAAATTAAATGCCAATCCCTACATAATTAGTTTGCCATAAACAGGTTTTGGAAGCTCAATCCCTTCAACCTAATGGTTTTCTGCCATCGCCTAGCTGTCTACGCTTAAAGATAATGGTTACCCATTATCCTTCAAAACTTACTACGAGCGAGTGGCTAATTCTTACTCGACGGGAATCCCACCCGTTATATGTTACATCCTCGCTCGGCCGCACGGTCTGACCCCAAACCCTTACGTAAAGTTAGTTTTAAACTTTAAGAATTTTACTACTAGTACTATAAGCAGGTTTTGATTACTCAGTTCTGAGCACTATGGTATTTTATGAATATTATTATTATTTCTCTATCCATAAATCACGCGGAAAAGCTTTAATTACACCTTCCTGCAACTTTTTCAAATTTGGTAGTTGATTTGGTTCTAGCACTAAGGCTTCCTCTATTGTATTTGCAACGTTAAAAGTAGTTCTATTTGTGCTATAATAGTAATCTTTATATTTGAATAAATCAAAAGACTTCCGATCATTTAATAATATAGCGGGAACCCCATAGGCTTCAGCTAATATAATACCATGCAAGGATGAACTAATTACAACCTCAGACTGCACAATAGTATCAATAAATGATTTATAATCTTTAGTAAGTATATTTAGCGATTCATCTTTTGATACTTCATCTTTGTATAAAGATGAATAATGGAGAATTATTGAATACTTTCTGTTTTTTTGTTTATAATTTGGCTTATAAAAAAAGGGCAACAATATAGCAGGATCTCCATAGACATTGGGACACTTAAATCCTTTATCTATTAATACCCTTCTTGTTTCTGGCCCTCTTACAGAACGAACATCTAGTGATACATTCCTTAATCTTCCTGTGTGCTGGTCACTCAACAAACCACTTCCCCATATAGTTGCGTTATGATATCCAAACCCCAAAATAGAACCTACCGAATAAATATGCTTAGTATGCTTCACTTTTTGATCCGGTTTAATATTATTCATTCTTAACATATTTTCGTAAATTACAGTAGATAACCAATCACCTAAGTTTTCTGTTCCATCTTTTCTTTTCATGCTAAACCAATGTAAATTCACTTGATTTTGTTTTACCAATTGCCGAGGGTTATTTAAAACAAAAATATCTTTGCTTAAATATGCTAAAGAATTTTTAGCATGTCGTAAAATGTTACTTTTCAAAATGCATATCTCCTTTAAACTCAGCATTAATTGAACCAAACGAGCACGCACTAAAGTGGGTAGCTTAATTGGAAATTTATACTGATATCAATTAAATATTATAATTTCTCTATGCAGTTCGGTATTGAAATAAACATAAACAAATTTCACTATTTCGCTTTGCTTGTACAACATCCCCTTACTTCTTCCCATGTCATATAAATACGGACAATATCTTCTTCAATAAGTTGTGAACCAGTCTGTACTTCAATAAATTCCAAGTCATCTGTAGCCTTAATACCATGCTTGGCTTCAACAGGAATAACTAAGACATCTCCGGATTTCACATTTCTGATTTCATCATCCAAAGCAAATTCACCTTCACCTTTAATGATCGTCCATACCTCACTCCTTGCATAGTGTTTTTGATAGCTTAAATTTTTTCCAGCTTTAACACCAATTCTCTTTGTCAGGACTTCATTTCCCTCTTCGAACTTTGTATGATCAAGTACCCTATACCATCCCCAACGTCTTTCTTCATACATTGGACGCTGTTCAAAATCTTTTAATAATTTTTTAATTTCTGGACTTGCAGCTTTATCTGTAACTAAAATTCCGTCTGGACTTGCTGCAATGACCGCATCTTTAATACCTAATACAGTAACTGGAATATCCAGTTCATTTACGAGGTGGGTATTAGTAGAGTCATCACTTACAAAACCTTTTCCGAGTTGATTTGTATCCATTTCTTCAGTTAACGTATTCCATGTACCAAGGTCTTTCCAGACTCCATTATATGGAAGAACAACAATTTGTTCTGCTTTTTCAACTACTGCGTAATCAAAGCTAACTTTTTCAAGCTTATGATACTGTTTAACAAATTCTTCAAACTGAATTGGTAACCCCTTAGCCTGCAGTAAAGAGATAATGTAATCAAGTTTAAAAGCGAACACACCACAATTCCATAAAGCATTTTGTTCCATTAAATGTTTTGCTTCAGTTTCCGATGGCTTTTCTTTAAAGTGACTTACCTGAATATAATCATTTTTATTGTTGTGCATAGGAACTATATAACCATATTTTGTTGATGGAAAAGTTGGATTTACTCCCATTAATGCAAGGTCCGCGTTAGAAGTGTTTAAGGCATCCTCCAAATCATTTATTCTTTCAAAATAGCTAATATCTACATAAGGGTCTACTGGTAATACTCCAACTACTTCATTTAAATTACTTCCCTTTACAGAATAAAGATAAATAGCTGCTAAAGCGATAGCAGGAAATGTATCACGACGTTCCGGTTCAATAATTAAGGGGATATGGTTTCCTAATTGATTATGAATCATATCTACCTGCGATTTACTTGTTGCAATTATTGTAGATTCAGTTAAATTTAGTTTTTCTAATTGTCCCCATACCCTTTGAACCATTGATTCTAGATCACCATTATTTTCTAACACCTTTAAAAATTGCTTCGATCTAGTATCGTTAGATAGTGGCCAAAGCCTTTTACCAGACCCGCCAGACAGTAAAATTAAATCCATTAATTATTCCTCCAATTTACTTTTGAAACTTTATTAACTTGGGTAGAAATCATTTTTTTTATTTCTTTTAACCCAATTGTAATTACATCAATAAAATGTACACCTAAGAAATTCCAGACCTTCTTTGGCCACATCCAATTATTATATACTCCTTGTACAATAATCTGAGCAACGATTAGTGCCCAAACACCTAAGTCAGTTAGCTGAACTAAAATTATTGCTAGGATAATTCCAATAAAGCTAGAAGCAGTAAAAGATTTAACATATGGAACATTATTCGTATTAGATATAAAAGAAGCATAATATGAATGATGCTTTAATAAGAAAATGTATAGTGCAATTGCTAACAATATCGGAATATTAAACTTCACATCAGATTTAATTAATTCCAATAACGGTAGTCCTACTACAATTAGAGCCACCACACCGATACCAAAAATAAGCTGATACACTGTCATAGCAGTAGACATTAGCCTTTTTTGTTTCACAATATCCTTATTTATATAAGCAGATTGAAGGGATGGTTGAAATGCTGTATAAAGGGCACCCGAAATAGTTGCAACTGCTGTTATTAGCTGCATGGAAATTGAGTATATACCGGTTTCCATTAGACTTAAATACATAGAACAGATTAAAATACTAGCCTGATTAGATAAAAAAGCTGATAAAGAAACTAGTCCATCACGCCACGCATTATGCCATACTAAACTAAATGTTTCCTTTAAATCCCTTAACGAAACTATTGTTTTGTTATTTTTTAAACGCTCTCCAATATTTTCATGTTTATAAAAGTAAACTTTAGAAATCATTCTAATAAGAATGCCATTAGCTAAATAAGCAAATGAAACAGCTATTAATCCCAACCCAAAATATAATAAAACAATTGAGAGTATAATTTGAATTGCCCTTGATATAATTCTTGCTTTATTTACTTTTGAGATAGCTCCAACGCCACGTAAAAATGTTGCATAATATCCATAATATAGATTCAAAAATACAGCAACACTATAAATGATCCAAGCAATAATATAGTTGTTGCCACTTAAATGTTGAGATATATATAGTATATAAAATGTACCTATAGTCAGTAATAATATTAATGCGATTAAAGAAATAATAAAATAGATCTTTTCACAAGTGGAAAGTACTTTTTTCAATAAACCAATATTAGGCTCTTGATTATTAACAAACTTAACATTGGTTTTACTTAGTTGTTCGGCTCCACTCCAACAATAAGCCACATTTCTTGCAATTGTTGGGTTAAAACCAAAATCAAATAGTGTTACTATGCCACCTATACTTAAGTAGACATACCACAATCCTAATGAATCCCCATCAAGAAAGTGTATCATGAAAGGTAGTATTAAAAAGTTACTACCCATCGTCATAAATACACCTAAATAGTTCCAAATTACGGCTTTTTTTGTTATCTTAATTCCCATCTGATTCTCCATACTTTGAGACATAAACGAATATTAATCCAAAATAAAGTAATAACACATAAGTGTTCCACATCAAAATAATAAATATTAAACTTATCAAACTATAGAAAGACACTCTTTTGTCTTTCAATGTTTTTTTAAGTTGTTCAACTATTAAACCAATCCATAAGCCAATACCTATAACCCCATTCATTAGAAATATATCATTAAAACTTTCATGGGGTCTTACAAATTGACCAGTTAATATTTGGTTATCACTAAATGCTCCTTTAGATAAATCTAAGGTTGAAAACATATTTGATTTATCTTCGAAATATCCCCCAAATCCTCTACCCACAATAAGATCAATTAAATTTTCCTTTTGTGATAGGAAAATATTTATTGCTTCAATAACCCTAACTTTTGGGGAAAAAGGTACATTTTGAAGATTTACCCCCCAATTATTTATATTTAAAAGGGAAAAAAGCTGTTCAAATTTAGCCTGAAATAAAACATTAGACTTAAGCGAATAAAAGAAATCATCAAGCATTATTAGCGAGCCAACAGATATAGCAAATATAATAAAAGCAAAATATAAAAATCGCCTAATATTCGTTATGTTTTTATATGAATATACTAGTAATGCAAGAATAACAAATAAAATAGCCTTACCCGTTGCATTAAAAAATATTATATTTACGCAAGCTAAAATTCCCATTAATAGTATAAAACTTTTCTGTTTACCACCTACATATAATGATAAAACTATCAAAAAGGGAGAGAACCATAAAATTTGATTTGCAGGGAATGTAGTATGTGCACCATAAGAAGCCTCAACGCCCAATAAGGCACCAGTATAACTAGCTATAACACTTCCTACTAGAGCAGAAGTTAACAAGATTTTCAAGTTCTGAAAATCTTGTTTATCATCATGTTCAATTAATAAACTGTATACACAAAGATATAGTAAAGGTTGCATTGCCCTTTCAAGAAATAAGGTGATACTATAGTCTCTAAATAAGATACCGATCGTTCCGGTTATAAGAGGTAAAAGGAAAAATATAATAGTAGCTTTATAAACTAAATCATTTTTTTTATATTTAACCTTTCCATTCATTAGTATGTTCATTACAAATAAAAAAATGGTCAATAGAGTACTCACTGAGATAGGTAGAAAAGGGAATTCAAAATGTTTATACCCATATATTAACCCTTTATAATTCGCGAGATCTGTACTAACCTCTAATGAAGATAATAGAAATAACGTATGCCAGTAAAATGTCCTTTTAATTGATTGTGTTATAAGAAAATATATTAAAACAAATGCTATTTCTCCAATTGCCATGACGTTACCTAACAAAGGATTTTGGGAGAACATAAAATTTAGAACTAATAAAATAGTAAATACTAAAATGCTTTTTTTGTTAATCATTAAGCTTCTCACCGTCGCTAAGTATTAGTTTAAGCTGCTCAGTTAATGTATGTGAAGAATAATTCTTTTTTATTAAATTCAATTCCTCTGAAGTATTATTGTTACTCCCTGTCTTTAAACTCTCAAGCATTCCAATAAAGTCACTATAATTATCATACTTTAAAACTGTTTTAGGGTATTTATCAGCATAATATTTCAGAGTATTGTTACTACTTATTATACAGCGTTTATTAAATACCACTGCCTCAAAAAACACACCACTGACCCTATAATTATAGTTAGAGTTATACGGCAGTAAAATATAATCACAATTTGACATTAAATTATAATATTCCTCGTTCGTTATTCGCTTGTTGTATACTTCTAATTTTTTTAAATTAATACTTTGCTTTTTGCTTTTGATTATTATCTTATAACCTTTAATTCGATCACTATTTTCTATTAAATATGAAACAAAATCTTCATCATTACTTCCACTAGGTGCAAATATTATTTTATTTTCCTTTGCGGTGTTATTATATTTCTTTATGGTCGGAAGTGGATGTTTTAAAATCCAAACTTTATTTTTTACTTTCAAGTTTTCTTTCAGATAAACTTTAATATATTCTTCCATAGCTATCGCTTGGATTTTCGGATTTAGATGTTGCCAAAAATATCGTTTAACTTTATTTTTATCTAAATATGTGATTGCATGATCCACAAAAACATAACGTTTCACAACTCGTTTCGTTGCCAAACTAAAAGATATAATATCAATTCCGGTAAATAAAATTAAATCGTAGTCATTCTTTTTAACTAACTTACCGACCCATTTCACCGCTTTATATAGATTATATCTATACAACACTTTATATATTAAACCTTTCTTGTTTGAGATAGACTTTGGTAAATACTTTTCAGGGATATCATAACTTCTGTTAATCTTATTATTTATTCCTTCAAAGTCATTTAAATAACCACTCTCAAAAACTGTATCAACATCACAGTTTTCAACTATGATGTTTAAGAGATTAAAATTATAATTTTTATGTCCAACTGGAGATAACAAGTCTACAAATAATATTTTAATAAGACTCCCCCCTTTTTCACAATAAACTAAATGATTAGATTTATAAGATGTGACACTAACTTCTAATTGATTAAATTTTATTCACACAAAATTGTCGTTTATCATCTATAAATCCCCATAAATTTGCAGGTATTTTTGGACTATCTCTTCCCAATTAAATTTCTCCACCCGGTCTATACAACGCTTTGATAGTTCCTCATATTCTTTCAGGATGTCCTCGATTTTGCTGGATATTTCTTTATAGGAATTATAATGAACTGAATAACCTACTTCCCCTTCTCTAAACTGGCCATCGAAGCCTTGTCCCTTAGTATAAATCACTGGTTTCCCTTGTGACATAGCTTCAGCATAGGTAAGACCAAAAGTCTCCGTCAGGGATGGCATAACATATATGTCAGCTTTTCGAAATTCGGTTATTAACTCTTCCTTAGATAAGAAAGGTATATAGTTGACGAAAGGATATTTCAATATTCTCTTCAACGCACTTTTTTCTGGAACTCCTCCAATGACAGTGTAAATAGTTTTGATTCCTAATTTATTGAGTTTTTCGACTGCTTTACAGACGGTGATTTGATTCTTATTTTTGCACACATGCCCTACGGTAATAATATTTAATAATTTCTTTTTATTTATAGGCGAAGGTGCATAGCTACCTTTATTCTCTAAGAAATAAGGGTCTATACCATTTGGTAATACAACAGTTTTATCCAAGAAAGGAGCCTTTAAATCTTCAGGAATAAACTTTGATATTGTAAAATCTTTATATGAAGAAGATAGAAATATAATTTTTTCAGCTTGCTTTAAAATTTCTATTCCTAACTTTCGAAGATTTAATCTATACTTAAAAAACACATTGATATCAACATTTCTTACAGCTACGATATATGGAATTCCCCACTTATCTTTTGCTTTCATGGCTATATACCCATTCGAAAACAAAGTATGGGCATGAATAAGATCAAATTGACTTTTTTGATAAAGCTCAAAAAAATCCTTTAACACGGTACTTTCTTTTAGGTAAAAAAAAGGTCTATGCCAATTACTATAGTTCAACCTAATATCAACATAATCCGATTTAACTTCAGGTAATCCTCTTTCTTTAGCTCTGAAATAGAATACTCTGGGATCAATTCCATTTGATATTTGTTTTTCCATTAAGTTAATAAAAAAGTTATCATAGTTAGAGCATATGTGACAGACTCGCAATTCTTTTGCCCCCTAGTAATGTAAAATTATCCTAACTGGGAAATTGTATCATTCCATTGTGAAGTTATAGTATCTTCATCAAATGGGGATGAATTTGCAATACGTAATGATTCCAGAGACATTCTTTCTAAAACCTCTCGTTCTTCATATAGAAAACATATTTTTTCTATTAAAAATTGCACAGTAGCTTTATCGATATCCTTTGAAAAGATAGTTTTTTTTCTATTATTCCATACGGATGGGTTTGGAATATTTTCTTCATCAAAGAACCAATACTTAGGTTCAATCAAAAATCCATTCTGTCCCTCTTTTACCATCTCAGGAATAGCGTAGAGCTTTGTTGCAATTATAGGTAGTGCTGCCTTCATTCCCTCAAGTACCACTAGCGCAAAGCTATCTTGATTTGTGGGGTGTAGCAATACTGAACTATTAATATATAAATCTTCCATTTCCTCGTAGGTAAGTTTAAAGTCCAATAAAGTAATTCCGTTTATACTTTTTATTTCTTGGATTAGCTTACTATCTATCTCATTTACTGTTGTAAGAATAGTCAAATTCACATCTATCATCCCTTGTTTTCTTAAGGTTTTAAAGGTTTCTATTATTTCTAAAGCCCCCTTAGAAATGAATGCACTACCTTGAGCCACAAATAGTAAATTAAATTCTTTTTTGAAACACCTCTCATGAATCTGTTTATAAGTTGCTTTCTGGTTCCTAGGTACATATGGATATATTAACTTCTTTTCACCCTTAAATTCTCCACAAAGTTTTTCAAATGTACTATAGCAAGCATTCGACATACATATAACAGCCTTAAGTGTGTCTGTATTTAAAAGCTGTTGCAACTTTTTTTTGCCGATTTTACCTTTCCCTCTCTCTAAATTATAGTGAAACAATGCTGTTGGATTTTCCAAATAAATAAAATAAGGCTTATCTACATTAAGAAATCGGTTCGAACTACCATAAATATCACAATTTTTATTCTTACTACTGATTACTTGAATCAATCCAAGCAAATCAAATACTCTCATTTTTGCTACCCTTGAAAGTAGTTTTCTTTTCCCCCCATTTACCTCATAGTATTTTGAATTTGAATATATAAATTTATGTCCAAGTTTAGGGGTATCAAACAAGTGCTTAAAAAAACCTCTCACCCTAGTTGCAAAGTATACCTGTTTCATCCTTTCTATCCCTCCTAAATGGCGACTAAAGTAAAATATAGTAATTTTCTATTTAGGCACTCTAAATTAGTAAAAGTTTGAATTAAATATATTATAGTCTCCAATAACTATAACCTTTTTCTTCGATTTCATTTTTGTCAAAAATGCTCTTAACGTCTATTAATATCTTCTCACTTTGAGCATATTCACCATACAAACCGTCAATTTGTTCCCATTCCATATTCTTAAACTCTTCATGAGCAACAGCAAATACTACACAATCCGCATTTCTTACTTCTTCAAGTCCAACTAAATTAATATTAAGTTCGTGTTTAGCGTCAATTTCAGAGGCTTGCGGGTCCACTACAATAGGGTTAATACCATACTCATTTAGTGTTGAAAGTATATCTACAACTTTGGAGTTTCTTATATCTGGGCAATTCTCTTTAAAAGTAATTCCAAGAATAACTACTTTAGCCTGCTTTACAACTTTATTTGCCAAGATTAATTTTTTTATAATAGCATCTCCAATAAACTTACCCATACCATCATTGATCTTTCTTCCAGACATTATAATTTGACTATGATAACCTAATCTTTCAGCTTCATAAACGAAATAATATGGGTCTACGCCTATACAATGTCCACCAACTAGACCAGGATAGAACCTAAGAGCATTCCATTTTGTGTTCATAGCTTCTACAACTTCTTTTGTGTCTATTCCCATACGATCAAACACTATAGCAAGTTCATTCATAAAAGCAATATTTATATCTCTTTGACTATTCTCTACAACTTTGGCTGCTTCGGCTACTTTAATAGAACTCACCTTATGCACACCAGCGTTAATTACCAATTGATAAACTTTGGAAATATCTTCTAAGCTTTTGTTATCCATTCCGGATACTATCTTTATAATTTTTTCAAGCTTATTAACTTTATCTCCAGGGTTAATCCGCTCTGGTGAATATCCTACTTTAAAATCAACTCCACATTTTAACCCTGATTCCCTCTCAAGTATAGGAATACAAATCCCCTCCGTGACACCTGGATAAACTGTCGATTCATAAACCACAATCGATCCTTTAATTAAATTACGACCAATAATAGTGCTTGCTCCTTCAACAGGTGCAAGATCAGGTGTTTTATCTAAGTTGATGGGCGTCGGAACTGCTACAATATGGAATTTAGCTTCCTTTATACTACTTTCATCGGACGTGAATTTTATTGTAGTATTCTTTATAACATCATTTCCTACTTCACCTGTAGGATCTATTCCGGATTTATACAATTCGATCTTTTTTTTATTTAAATCAAAACCAATAACTTCGGTCTTATTAGCAAACTTAACTGCTAACGGCATCCCAACATAACCCAATCCTACTACAGAAATTTTTTCCTTTCTATTTATTAAGTCATTAAATAATGTCACTTTTTTTCCTCCCTAATTACATTCAAAATTTATTAATCTCTGCTAAACAAATCCCTTGTATATACCTTATCCTTTACATCATTTAGTTCATCAGACAACCGATTTGCTACTATTACATCTGACAACTTCTTAAACTCTTTAAATTCGCTAATGATTGTAGAATTATAGAATTTGTCCTCATGTAAAGCCGGCTCATATACAATAACTTCAATACCCTTAGCTTTAATTCGCTTCATAATACCTTGAATAGCCGATTGTCTAAAGTTATCCGAGTCCATTTTCATAGTAAGTCTATAAATTCCAACAACTTTCGGATTCCTTTTAATAATCATTTCTGCTATATGGTCTTTTCTTGTTCTATTTGCATCAACAATTGCTGTCATTATATTGTTGGGAACATCCGCATAATTTGCCAATAACTGTTTCGTATCCTTTGGTAAGCAGTAACCCCCGTAGCCAAAGGATGGGTTATTATAATGATTACCAATCCGGGGATCAAGTCCTACCCCATCAATAATTTGTTTTGTATCCAACCCTCTTACTTCTGCATAAGAATCAAGCTCATTAAAAAAAGCGACCCGCATTGCTAGATAAGTATTTGCAAATAATTTTATAGCTTCAGCTTCCGTTGAATTTGTTAATAATACAGGGGAATCTTTTTTAAAAGCCCCTTTAACTAACAAATCTGCAAACTTCTTGGCCCTTTCTGATTGTTCTCCAACTACAATTCTTGATGGGTATAAATTATCATAAAGAGCTTTTCCTTCCCTCAAAAATTCAGGGGAAAATAAAATATTTTTTGTTTCAAACTTCGCTTTTATTTTTTCTGTATAACCCACCGGAATTGTTGACTTAATTACCATAACAGCATTTGGATTAATTGAGAGTACATTCGCTATAACTGCTTCAACGGTTCTGGTATTAAAATAATTCTTGTCGGGGTCATAATTTGTTGGTGTCGAAATAATAACATATTCAGCATCTTTAAATGCCTTGTAACTATTCGTTGTTGCAAGTAAATTTAACTTTTTTTTTGTTAAAAATCCTTCAATATCCTTATCAATAATAGGTGATTTTTTGTTATTTATCATGTTAATCTTTTCTTCAATAATATCAAGGGCTATTACTTCATTGTGTTGGGCTAATAAAATAGCATTTGATAACCCTACGTATCCTATTCCAGCAATTGTGATTTTCATTGTCTTGAATGCCCCTTTACCTCAATTTAAAAACTGTTGCAACAACCCAATACATAATTAGATAACTTGATTTAATTATCGACAATTGCTCTATCTCGCGATAAACTTTCCAATGATAACCTACTAAATTTAGCTTTTTTTGGGATAACGAGCCAGTCCTAATCCTGTGACTCCCCAATGGTTCCTTAATACCATAAAGATATTTGGCCTTTTTTATTACCTGTAACCACATTACATAATCATTTCTCTTCCTTATATCAGGAATCTTGAACTTCCCTAAAACATTGGAGTCATATATTATAGTTGAATTACCAGGGTTTCTTTTTAAAATTCCATCATAATCACTTTCAACTGTTGCATTGATAACACGATTAAGATAATTATCCTTTTCATCAATTTTCGTATAGCTAGTGCAGGTAAAAGTATAATTATTACTTTTCATAAAAGTAATTTGTTTTGTTAGTTTTTCTGGAAACCATAAATCATCACTGTCAAGGAATGCAATGTATCTACCTAATGCATAGTTAACAGCTTTGTTCCTGGCAATTGCCGCACCAGAGTTTTTATCCAACCTATAATAATTGATTCGAGGTTCTTTTAATTTATAATTATTAACTATTTCCTCGGTATTATCTGTAGAGCAGTCATCAACTATTATTACTTCCCAGTTTTGATAAGTTTGTGCTAATACAGTATTTAGTGTCCTACCTATAAATTCGCCACTATTATATGTAGGTATTATAATTGATACCAAGTCTTCTTTCACATTTGATTTATACCTCATCATTCTCCCTACTTTCGCTCGCATTAACCGAATCATGGAAACTAATAATCGCATAACTCTCTTTATTCTGAGACATGCCCTTTTCATAAACCAAATCTCCAAATATTTTTTGTACCGTGCCAGTTTTAATCAATTTTATAAAAGGGTTGAAAATTTTTGTAAACCAAATTTTTTTTTTATGCACAGCGGCTATGTTCCTAGCCAATTCACTTGTACATACGTATTCTGTATTTTGCGGAAAGAATAATCCGCTACTATGGTTATCAATTATCAACTTTATAAATTCACAGAGGTTATCTATATATATCATACTCCGTTTATTTTTTATATCCGGAAAAATTGGAACCTTCATTATAAGTTTTGATAATTTGCTATAATTACCTTTACACTTTCTACCATAAATCATTGGTGGACGAATAGTAGCGATTTTAAACCCTTCGCCATCTAAAGAATTTATTAGTTCCTCTGCCTGAAGCTTAGACTTACCATAATTAGTTTGGGGATTAGGTGTAGATTTTTTATTAATCACTCCACTTTCCATTCCATAAACACTCATGGAACTTAAAAATACGAACTGCTTAACACCATCACTCTTTGCTTTTGTAGCTACATCATAAGCTAAGTCGCGGTTCACCTCGTAATAAAGTTTCTCGTTTTTTTTTGTTTCTTTTATGTGCGCTATACCAGCTACATGAAATACAACATTATACATTGAAAAATCTTTTTTTTTCCACGATCCATCTCTTAAACTAATTGTGTCTATTGAATATCTACCAAAAAAATTCCCTAGCCATTTTTCTAAACTTGTTCCAACATAGCTATATTTACCCGTTATTAGTATTCTTACCATTTTGAGCTACGCTCCTTGCTATTAGTTATTTCTTCTTTAGAGGTAACTCCAGCCCCACCCTCAACAACACCTTTACTCTTTATAACACTTACGATGGTCCCATAGAAGCACTTAATATCCATCCATAGACTAATATTCTCAACATACTTTCCATCCAACTTAGCCTTAATTTCAATAGGAATTTCATCCCTACCGTTAATTTGTGCCCAACCGGTTAACCCTGGCGGTACATCGTTGGCGCCGTACTTATCACGTTTAGCTATCAGATCAAACTGATTCCATAGTGCTGGCCTAGGTCCAATTATACTCATTTGACCCACAAAAATATTCCAAATCTGTGGAAGCTCATCAAGTGAAGTCTTTCTTAAAAACTTCCCCATTTTGGTAATGTATTGTTCTGCGTTTCCTAATAAATGGGTTGGAGTGTCTTTAGGGGTATCTATCCTCATAGTGCGGAATTTCAAGATATTAAAATGTGTCTTATCGATTCCAACACGCTTTTGTTTAAAAAGAACCGGACCTCTTGAATCAATCATAATAGCAACGATTAGAATTAAAAAAACAGGTGATAATACAATAAGCCCTATTAAAGAAAGAATTATATCTATCAGTCTTTTAACCTTCATATACATTTAGCTACACTCCTTAAAATTTGCTCTTTAGTAGATTAGGACTTAATAGGAATATTGTATTCTCTTTCCAATCAACTACTAAACCACTAAATATCACCAATATATGAACTTTAATATATATGGGGTATTCAATCCCACGGCATAGCACAGTTAGGATCCTGTTAAAAAAGCTAAAGAGACATCACCTAAAACCAAATCAAGAAGCCCCTAAAAAGTAGAGGCTTTAACTACTGGAAACAATCTTAATCAAAATATACGTATTCAAACCTTAAATACCTACCTTATTCCCCTCAATTTTACCTACCAAAAACGCCAACAACTCATCCCTAATTTCCTCATTCTCCAAAGCCAAATCCACCGTCGTCTTCACAAAGCCCAACTTCTCCCCAACATCATACCGCTTACCCTCAAAATCATAAGCGTACACATTCTGCATCTCATTCAACTTCTGAATCGCATCAGTAAGCTGAATCTCCCCACCAGCACCAATCTCTTGCTTATCTAGAAAACCAAATATCTCCGGAGTAAACACATATCTACCCAAAATTGCAAGATTCGATGGAGCCGTTCCCTGTGCAGGTTTCTCCACAAAACCATTCACCTGATACCTTCTACCCTCAATTGTCAGTGGATCAACAATCCCATACCGATGTGTTTCTTCAGAGGGAACCTGCTGCACACCAACAATGGAAGATTGCGTCTCCTCAAACTGATCAATCAACTGCCTTAATACAGGTTGCAAATCGCCCGTTGTTCGAACAATATCATCACCCAAAAGAACAGCAAACGGCTCATCGCCAATAAATTTCCGTGCACACCAGACCGCATGTCCCAGACCTTTAGGCTCTTTTTGGCGAATATAATGAATATCAACTTGGGAAGGTTGCTTTACTTTTTCCAACATCTCAAACTTTTCTTTTTTAACAAGGTTATCTTCCAACTCAAAGTTATTATCAAAGTGATCCTCAATCGCACGTTTCCCTTTACCGGTCACAATAATAATATCCTCAATACCGGATTCAATCGCTTCTTCAATAATATATTGAATGGTTGGTTTGTCCACAATCGGCAGCATTTCTTTTGGCATCGCCTTTGTTGCCGGTAGGAATCGCGTTCCCAGCCCCGCAGCTGGAATAATCGCTTTTTTGATTGTTTTCATTCCGCACGCTTCCCTTCATATAATTTTAATTATGAGCCATTCGCTACCATTTCCGTTTGCTCCGTATGTGCAATTCGTAATAATTCTGCTTTCAAATCGCCCACAGAATAGGCCTCAAACTGATCAAGCAAGGAAAGAAATAGATTTGCTTCCACCATTCCCGTCCGTCCAACATAGATTTTCTCGTAAACCTCGCCAGGGTGAACGTCCTTATCGCTAAGCAGTTCCTCGTACATCTTTTCACCCGGTCGTTTCCCCATATATTCAACTGGAATTTCTTCTTCTGTATACCCTGATAGTTTAATAAGGTTTCGTGCCAAGTCAACAATTTTCACCGGCTCGCCCATATCCAGCACAAAGATTTCGCCACCGCTAGCAAGCGTTCCAGCCTGGATAACCAATCGGGAAGCTTCTGGAATCGTCATAAAATAGCGGGTCATTTCTGGATCAGTTACCGTAACTGGACCACCGCTTTCGATTTGTTTCTTAAATAACGGAATCACACTACCACGGCTGCCGAGCACATTACCAAATCGAACCGCGACAAATTTCGTTTTGCTTCGCTGCGCCATGTGCTGCACGATCATTTCGGCGACTCGTTTCGTTGCGCCCATCACGTTGGTTGGGTTGACCGCTTTGTCGGTCGATACCATGACAAACGTTTTAACACCAAATGTATCGGCTGCTTCCGTGACATTTTTCGTGCCGATGACATTGTTCTTTACGGCTTCATGTGGATTATATTCCATCAATGGGACATGTTTATGTGCTGCCGCATGATAGATAATTGCCGGTCGATGCTGCTCAACTATGTCAAAGATACGTTCTCGATCCTGTACATCACCTATAATTGGTATAATTTCTATTTCCGTGTCATAGTAGTTTTGCTTCAGTTCCATATCAATGGAATAAATGCTAAATTCTCCATGACCAACGAGTAATAGTTTCCCAGGGCTAAACCGCATCAGCTGCCGGCAGATTTCCGAACCGATCGATCCGCCTGCACCGGTAACCATGACCGTACTGCCTGTTACATATTGGGAGATCGCATCAATATCCAGCTTCACCGGCTCGCGTCCCAATAAATCCTCCACCTCGACATTTTTTAGGTGGCTGACCGAAACTTTCCCAGTCATCAAGTCCTCAATTTTCGGGATCATTTGCACACGTGCGTTGGTTTTATTACATTCGTCAACAATTTTCTCCAAAGCACCATTACGTAACGACGGAATCGCAATCACGATATGCTCAATATTCATGTCCGTAACAACCTGTTGAATATCTTTGACGATCCCGGCTACCGGAAGATTATATAATTGCATTTTTTGCTTGGATAGATCATCATCGACAAACGCAACGGGCGATAATTCCGCATTGTTCGAGTCATTCCTAAGCTGCCGGGCAATCATCGCCCCTGCCGATCCAGCACCCACAATCAGCGTCCGCTTCTTATCGGTGTTCGTTGCTATGTATCGATCGCGGAAAATGCGCCACATAAATCGGGAGCCGCCAATTAAAATAATGTGCAGCAGCCAGGTCACAATTAAAGCACGTTTATACAAATGAAAGTCATTGACTACATATTGCACAATTCCTGCCGATATAATCGATAAGGTAATTGCTTTGACAATGGCTTTTAACTCACCGACACTGGCATAGGCCCACACTTTGTTATATAACTTGTAAACAAACGCAAAGATATGATGAAAGATTAATAGTGCAATCGCGCTAATCACAAGTGCAGGCATGTCCAGCATGTCAAGTGTTGGATAGACAACCCATACCGCCACGAAAATGGCACACGAAACGATGATGGAATCTAGCAGGATGAGTAAGCCCAATCTTGTTCGATACGTCAATAGGCCATCTCCTTTCTTTGCATGTAGAATTGCAATGAATACCTGCTACTAGATCGTAACAACCATTCATCACAATTCTATATTAGCCGTGGACAGCATTCGCCGAGAATACGGATTAGTAGACATAAAAACATGGCCATCAAATAACGCACTTACACATCATACTAAAGTCACGGTCACTTTTTTAGTGAATTTCACCTAAAAAAGTCATAATTTAATGAATTGCCAACACGGATTTCAGAAACGTCATCGCCTCGTTCCGATTACGAGTTCCGAACTTATGGTATAATACACTAATATAATTTTTTACCGTGCCTTCACCAATAAATAGTTTCTGGGAAATTTGTTTGTTCGATTTCCCGTCCATTAGCAGATAGGCGATATCCAGCTCTCGATTGGTTAAAAGCAAGCCTTGATTCTCTAATCGTTTGGCTAGAATCTGTTTCTTGTTTAGCGACAGTTCCCTGATTCTGGTTGCCAGTATGTAAGCTACTTCGCCGGAAAGCACGACTTCACCGCGGTATATTTCGCGAATCGTTCGGCGCAGTGTGTCCGGATACAGTTCTTTTAACAAGAATCCGTCCGCACCAACAGTGACTCCCCGGATCACCATATCCTCCTCGGCCGCAGTCGTTAAAAGGATGACTTTAACGGTTGGGTGCAGTTGTTTGATTTTTGCCGTCGCTTGAATGCCATCGAGCGCGGGCATATGAATATCCATCAACACGACGTCCGGTTGCAGTTTCTCAATCTGCTCCAGAGCCTCTTTCCCATTTGCCGCCATGGCGATCACATGGATATCCTCTGTGTCATTAATCAATGCTTGAATCCCTTCACGAAACAGCCGCTGATCCTCTACTATTAACACACGAATCACAAAATCGCCCCTCACCATCATCTGTCACCTACACTATACCAAACATGCCATACAAAATTATGTATACCCTTAACTTTGCATGTCCTTAAACGGCTTAACGTCGGCCTGGAACATTAAAAAATCCCCAGAATCTTTTTCCGTTTCACTGGCTCTGGTTCGTATTTGATCAGATTCTGATTGTCCAATATAAATTGGGCATTTTCTACAAACATATAAAACGCGTCACTCCCATGCTGATCCTGCACCGCTTGATAGGCTTCGCTTAATGCAAATCCCCGTGTCGTTGTATTATGTGCGTCCGATGCAATCACATGCGCAAGATTCGCCTCAACAAGCTGGTGCGAGAACTTTTGAATCGTTTTCCCAAACTTGCCGACCAGACTCGCCGCCGTCACCTGGGACAATGCTCCCTTTTGCACAAACTCATATAAAAGCGACGGATGCTCGGCAATCGCCTGGTTTCGTTCTGGATGCACGATGATTGGTGTGTAGCCGGCGACTTGAATATCAAATAGCATCTGCTTGGAATAGCGTGGTACCGAACTGGACGGGAACTCGACAAACACATATTTGCTCGTTTCATTCAATGGCAGTACAATGTTGTTTTCCAGTTCTGTGATCACCTCGCCATTGATCCGCGTCTCCTGTCCAGGCAAGATCGTCAATGGGATATTTTCCTCCTGTAAGCGTTCATTAAAGAGTTTGACATACGTCAGAATATCCAATTTCACATTCGTATAACGTCCATTTTGATGGTGGGGTGTCGCAATAATCGTATGGATCCCCTGATTCACCGCGTCCTCGGCCATTGCCAGGCTATCCTCAATCGTTTGTGCACCGTCATCAATCCCCGGCAAAATATGACAATGTATATCAATCATCCACTCCACCCCCTTCTACTAGTGCGAATTTCCTGTTAATTACACTCATTATAGCAGATTTTGTCACAAAATTAACCTATACAGCTTGAAAAAAGTACGTTTTTAGAAGAAACGCCTTTTCGTACTCAACCGGGTTGGTGCATCACGAATAATCGGTTCGCCTTGCAACAGCAATTCGCAATTAGCCATCAATTGCTCGGTAACGGACGAACCAGCGTGTTTTTTGATTGCTTTGTATGCCGCTTGCAGCTGGATACGCCGCTTCTGGCCATCATACGCCCCCGAAGCAACAAAATGCGCAAGCCCGGCATCCAGTACTTGCAGCACCCATTTCTGCGTTTTCTTCCCTGCTGTACCTGTTACACTTTCCGCACTAATTTGCGTAAGCGCACCCTGACGAACCAATTCATATAACACATTTGGATTGGCGCGTAATTCTTTATTTTCCTCCGGGTTGGCAAGCACCGGTTTATACCCCGCAATTTGCATAGCAAACACAACCTCAGAAGCAAACGCTGGCACATGGGTCGTTGGCAGCTCCAGCAGTACATAACCAGATGTTTCATTCAGCGGCAATAAAAGCCCCCGTTCCAAGTCACGGACAAGCTCCGCATACATGAAGATCGCTTGTCCAGGCAAAATCAAAACATCCAACTGCTGCTCCCGTAATTTGGCATTAACATAGTCCACCGCACCCAAAATGGCTTCTTTTTCATTCTCATAACTGCCATTTCGATGGTGTGGCGCAGCAATAATCGTGTGAATCCCTTGATTATGTGCCATTTCTACCATTGTTAAGGTCTCCTGCATCGTTCCCGGCCCATTATCCATTCCCGGCAAGATATGACAATGTATATCAATCATGTTCCCACTCTCCTTTTGATAACAGTTATCTAGAGCAGCATTCACGTTGACTTCCATTTTCAATACACCGAATAGTAAAAAATACCCATTGATGATAATTCCTATGAAATCAGACCTGTAAAGAGAAATCTACCCTGCGTTTATAGGGCGGAGCAGTGTTTCTTGATCGTCTTCCCGCGTTTTCGACCCATTAGCGTTTGTTCCCGATCACTTAGTCGGCGTTTCCGAAATATCCCTTCCAGTAACCACAGACATTTTAAATAGAAAAACACCCTGCCAATGGTAGCAGGGCAACTGTTCTAGTTTTTTCCGTAGTAGTAATAGTAATTCGATTCCTTCTTCTCCTGGTCGTTCAATACAACGCCCAGAAACTTCGCTTTAGCCGATTGTAAAACATCAATCGCCTTCTTCGCTGGTTCTAGTTCGGTTTGTTTACTTCTTACAATTAATAGAGAGCCATTACATAGATTGGCAAGAATCTGCGCATCCGTTACGGCTAGGACAGGCGGTGTATCAAACAAGATCACATCGTAGGATTCCCCGGCCTCTTGGATAAATCGTTCCATTTTTTTCGATCCCAATAGTTCCGATGGATTTGGCGGGATTGGCCCACAGGTAATGACATCCAAATCCATGACGTCCGTTTCGGAAATGGCATCAGCCAGCGCTCCCTCTCCGACAAGGTAATTGCTTAGCCCTGATAAATTATCCAGGCGGAACGTATAATGAACAGTCGGTTTGCGCATATCTGCGTCGACGAGCAATACCTTTTTCCCTTGTTGCGCATAGACGACGGCAAGATTGGCAATGGACGATGACTTTCCTTCCGATGGCCCCGATGATGTCACGAGAATAGTTTTTAAAGCTTCATCAACGGACGCAAACTGCAAATTGGTCCGAACCGTCCGAAATTGCTCGGAAACAGGTGACTTCGGATTTAATTTTGTAATTAAATGTCTGTTTTTGCTGTTTTTAGATTGACCTTTTTTGCGTGCCATTATATGCCCCCCGTTTCGTCCGCTCTACTGTCGGCTGGAAATGTCCAGTCCTTATTTCCTTATCATCAATGTGACTGATGACACCCAGGATCGGAACACCAAGTTTACGTTCAATATCATCCTCCGTCTTGATCGTGTTATCCAAATACTCCAGCAAGAAGGCCAGTCCAACACCTACCATCGCACCTAAGACAACCGCAATGGCAATATTCAGCATTGGCTTTGGACTTACCTGTACTGGATCCGCTTTCGTTACTGCTTCCGACAGGACTTTGACATTATCGACATTCATTAGCTCGGGAATTTCATCTTGGAACACGCCAACCGTTGTGTTCGCCATTTTCGTTGCCAGTTCCGGATCCGGGTCCGTCACCGTCACCGTCACCACTTGCGAATTCTCCGCACTGGTGACATCCAACTTCTTTTCCAGCTGCTCGGGTGTGAGGGACAGCTTCAAATCCTCGATTACTTTTGACAAAATAGCCGGACTCTTAATAATGACGTTGTATGTATTGATCAGTTCCACATTCGTCTTTATTTCATTGACGTCATACTGTACAGCCTTCTCTTGTTCACCCTGATTGACGATAAATTGTGTTTTCGATTCATAGGTTGGCGTCAATACAAAATAACTGACCACCCCACTAATCAAAGCCGCAACAACGATTAATGACATGATAAGCAATATCCGCTTCTTGATGACCTCAAATATTTCTTTGAGGGAAATTGTCTCCTCCATGCAGGTACCTCCATCTATCTTTTTTTACAAACTGCGTAAGGTTAAATACCTATTAATGATTTCAATATACATTCGGAATTATAACACAAAGCCAGAATGATCTGTATACCTTTTTTACAAGACTTCGAGTAAATTCTCGCTTATATTACAATACCATTACAAATGTACTATTAATCTATTAAATTTTTGCCGTAATTGCTATAATTATGCCATAACTAGTAAATTTTTCTTGTGAGAGGGGTAAGGAATTGGCGAACAAAAAAATTCTAATGTCCGTATCAGCGAGCGCCGTTATCGCATCGGCATTTTTCGTGGCTGATGAAGCAGAAGCAGCTTCCTACAAAGTAAAAAGTGGGGACTCGCTATGGGCCATCGCTCAAAAGTATAACACCACGGTTTCCCATTTGAAATCGGTCAACAGCTTGACAAGTGACATGATCTTTCCAAAGCAAGTACTGGAAACGGGCAAAACCAAGAAATCATCCAGCTCAACGTCATCGTCTAAATCAACTAATAAACAATCAACTAATAAATCTACTACATATACCGTAAAATCAGGGGACACCCTATCAGGTATCGCGATCAAACATAATATATCCTTATCCGATCTAATGAAGTGGAACAATCTTGATACAACACTCATCTATCCAGGCAACACATTTGTCGTATCGAAAAATGGCGCTTCATCTAGTTCAAAAGGATCAAGCGGCTCCAGCTCTTCCGGTTCGAAAAAAGGAAGCGGCAAGGTCAGTGCATCATCGGTTCATACCGTACGATCCGGTGATACATTATCAGGTATCGCATCCAAGAACGGCGTCACCGTCGCGAATTTGAAAAAGTGGAATGGACTGAAATCTGACCTGATTATTGTTGGGCAGAAGCTGAATATCAATGCAAGCACAGGATCTGGATCCGGATCTAGTGCGAGTTCCGGTTCATCAAGCTCTGGCAGCTCATCAAGCGCCAGCTATAACGTAAGCAAGCTAATTAGCACAGCAAAAGCACAAAGCGGCGTTCCATACGCATGGGGCGGGTCAACAACAAGCGGCTTCGACTGCAGTGGCTATATTTATTTCGCCTACAACAAAGCAGGCAAATCCATCGACCGCCAATCCGCAGCAGGCTATTACAACCGGTCGTTCTATGTCAACAAACCAGAATTAGGTGACCTCGTCTTTTTCGAAAACACCTACACATCTGGCATCTCCCACGTAGGCATCTACCTGGGCAACAACCAATTCATCAGCGCCGAATCCGATGGCGTAAAGATTAACAGCCTAAGCAACCCTTACTGGAGTCAGCACTTCGAAGGGTACAAGCGGTTTTATTAAAAGGCATTTTAGTTAATGAAAATAAGAGAGGAATCCGGCTTAGGCCGGATTCCTTTTTTTGTTGTGGAGCGCGGAGCCTCTGACTTTTGGGTGCCTCCTGATTTAGTACGCATCCTCCAAATTAAAGCGAATTTAAAAGATATAAATAGTTTTATTAACCGGCATTTCATTAAAATTTGGTTAATCAAGTAGTGGGGCAGTGGAGCAATACTTTCTCGCTCACTCGATCAACTTTCTCGCTCACTCGATCAACTTTCTCGCTCACTCGATCAACTTTCCCGCTCGCTCGATCAACTTTCCCGCTCGCTCGATCAACTTTCCCGCTCGCTCGATCAACTTTCCCGCTCGCTCGATCAACTTTCCCGCTCGCTCGATCAACTTTCCCGCTCGCTCGATCAACTTTCCCGCTCGCTCGATCAACTTTCCCGCTCGCTCGACCTGTAACCGGCATTTAGTTAACTAAATACCGGTTACAGGTGACGTTCCACATCTGGTTTTGCGCAATTATGTCACCTAACATTGCACTGATTTGCTCTATCTTTCATCCAGTATCTACCCTTTGGTGAATATACCAAATTAGATGACTTCAGTATTCTCGAAGCTAGATGACGAGAATCAATCTTTAAAAATTGCATACATTCTTGATTCGTCATTTTATCACTAATTAACAGAAAGTAAGCGTCTATTGCTTGCAAGTATGCATCTTTACTTTGGTTTTTACATCTACCACATTTCCAATTCGCATATTGACGCTCCATCCCCAATCTCCCACACTCCGGACAAGCCACTCCAGGTAAAACCATCTCCGGCGTCACACCATATTGCCCCATAATATCTACGTCAAACTCGCCGCACTCTCGTAATATCGCATTTGCTATCTTTTGCAATGGCAGCCCGCCTTGTTTGTTACGTGAAAACGCGCCATCCATTTCGAGGATGCGTTGCGGAAGATGCTCGGCATGTACGACAGCTTTTGCAATGGCCTGCTTGTCTCCTTCAACTTTCACAATCGTACTCGGTTCAGCGATGGCAATGAAATAATAGATTGGGATATTGGAAAAGTGATGATCATGCAGCCAATTTCCGAAATGTATCTGATGGTTCTCCGCCTGTGTAATCGGATATTTAAAGCCGGTTTCTTTTTCCCCATCATCACGGATAAGCTGCTTGAGGACAGTATCAAAGGTGATTGTTCCTTTATAGTTTTTGCTTTCGATAATGAAAATGATATTTGGAGTGAGTATGAGAGAGTCGATTTGAACGGAATTACCATATGAGAGCTCGAGGTAGACATCGTGAAGAATAGTGTACTTGCGGGTGAGCAATCGCAACTGATAATCTACTTTCCTTTCACCGATATACCCGGTGACGCGGCTTGCTAAATCAGCTTGCATGATCGGCAACTGTTTGAAATAGGGTGGCGTTCGTGGGATAAGTACTTCCATCTTTTGCAGTGGCAACGGTTTGGGGCGTTTTCGAAGTAACATAGAATTCTCCTTTGTATGTAGTTTTTGTCAATCTATGTTCGATTATAGCATATTTTGAAATATAGTAAGTGGGTTGGTGATGCAAAAGCAATTATATCTAACTGGTACTTGAAATAACAGGGAAAAAAGATTCTTAAAGTTGTCTAATAGTTGATCAGCTAACCTAAATAGCCAGATACTCATAAATAAGCATCTAGCTATTGCGCGCACTTTATGGGGCTGTCTTTATTATATATTCATCCTTGTTCGGACTGAGAATCGGGTTATGGCTTGCAAGAAATCTATTGTACAATAAGTGATAATCATTTGCGATTTTTATCATAAGCTTTTCAACGTTCCATTCATCATAGAGATGCTTCATTTATATTAGTACTAATTTTTTACAAGAGTCTAAAAACCATGATCTTATACAACATCTTCTATCTAATTATACTCGAAAAATCATAGAATAAATGGTGAAGCTTTATCTCGGTATGATCTACCCAATAACAAGAAATATAGGTATGGAGAAATTTCCTATCAGCAACCATTTCATTTTTAACGCTAATAGCGGGATATTCTTCATTTTGAAGTTGGTTTATCTTGTTTGTGTTTAGACCAATATCAATATTTTTTACAACAAAACCAAACATACAATTTCGTTTGTAATACGATGAGTATAATGGCGGCGAATCCCCTACAAACCTATTTACTCCATCTTTTAAATATGCACGATTTAATGTTTTGCTTCCGTCTATTCTTTTACACTCGAAGATAAAATATTTATCACGAAAACTAAATGTATCTACACTAATCACTTTTAAATCAACACGGCCTTTTGGCTTATCATCCATATAATTTTCAGGCACCTCAGGAGTGAACAAGAACTCCCTTAGACCAACTTTTTCCCTGATATGATCATTGTCCAAATAATTATGCAATAAATAATCCCGAATATCTTCCTCATGATTATTTATTTTCTTACTTTCAGATCGGCAATCTGTCAACATCAACTCACAGCATGACAAAACCTTAGAAATAATTTTCTCAAGCATGTTTTTTGCAATTTTTGCGTTTAAACTTTTATCTTTAAATCCACTCATTATTATCTTCCCCTTCTGCAAGAACAGAATGGATTACCTTTGCCAAATCAAGCTCACTAATTGCGGGATGCCAATTTTTATATTCATTTGTTTTTAAAATATAAAATGAATTTTCTTCAAAGTTAATTATATCCTTCATTTGATGAAATAAATCATTGTGTTTATGCAACGCAAATTTACTTATCAGATCTAGGTTAGCCTCTTTTTCTTTTGCAACCCTTATTTTTTCAAAAGCTCCTTCCTCTTTAACAATCTTAAATTCAATGGCTGTAAATCTATTCTTTATCGATGGGTAAATTACCACTTGTATCGCTTGATTGAGTTCCTCTAGAACATCTTCCCAATAATTGATAAACGGTTGAGCATACTTATTCAAGTCTTCTTCGTTAGCTTCCCTAACGGCCGTTGGTCCTCCCGTTAATAACGGAATCTGTACTTCAAGAGCGTATTGGACAAAATGATCATCTAGTAAGTTGAAACACGATAAAACATACTCGTCCAAATCCCTTATTAAGGCATCCACATCTTCCGTTTGAACGAAAAGATTTTTTTTATTCTTATTTACAACAGTTTGAATGTCACAGACTTTTTGAGCCAACGTCGAATCAGCTGTTGCAGGGAAGTTTAATACTTCTGTTGGAAAGGCTTGTTCTCTTTCAATTCCTGCAGAAGTCCCTAACATTAAGTTTAAATAAGCATAAAAAGAGGAATTCAGCATCCCAACAAGTGATAACAATACTTTGCTACTATTCGAACCACCCGCAATTCCATAAATTGAATCTCTATACAAAAATTCGCTATTGGAGTAGGCTGCTTTCAATTTATAATTTGTAGTATTAAAGCCTTTTTTTAATAGAGCATATGGCGGTTTAAATAAATGTTCATCACGTGTACGGTGAATAGTGTTTTGTTGAAACACCGTCGATTGTGTCAAATCCACATGAAAAGATGTAATTCCGTTCGTTGAATCTATCATTTTTTTTCCATTTAAATGCTTAGCACTTTTTTTACCGGAGGATACCTGAAGTCCAGTACCTGACGCAAGCCCATTTCCTTCAATAATATTATTTATAGTGCCAAATTTCCCCTTAAGCTTCTTTATATTAAAATAATCATGACTAGTGCCATAAACAATTGTCTTCCATGCCCAATCATCATTTAAAAGTAGATTTTGCGGAATTTTCTTTTTATCATTTGATTCTATAACAATCGTACGAAAAAGTTTAAAGAAAATGTTTGGTTTTAAAGTGAGGTGAGTTAAAATATTATCTTCATTTCCTTGTTCACTAAATTTATAAAATATAACTGCTGCTGGACCTTTCGCTTTCTTAAATATCAAATTTCTAACAGCCGCGAGTTCAATGAACTTCTCGATCTTTGTTTCAGTCAAAAGCCATCTTCTGAAACCCTTTGCAAGGTCTTTCGAATTATAAAACAGCTTTGATACAACAATCAAACAGCATTGTGTATCTTTATTGGAGAAATCCTTTGTTCGAGCAATAAAGCTTCTGGAAATTTCATTATTAAGGTTTGGAATACCTTTTTGCTTACAGTATTCATTATGATAACCGTTTTTCACACTTCCCCATGGGGGGTTACCAAGAATGAAGTCAAATTTTTTATTCTTTAAATTTTCATCACTATTTGTATGAAAGAAATCATCGACAAATAAGTTGTTATTAACTAATTCCGGCAGTTTAAAATCTTTGAGACATTTAGGATCCTTGTAATCAAGTAGCGTAATATATAAAGAAAAAATTGCCACATTAACCGCTTCTTCGTTTTTATCGATCCCATATATATTATCGATTAATAGTTGATTTAATTTCTTATTATCATTAAAATATCGGCTACCTCTTAAATTACTTTCAATAATACTTCTTAATGTTTCTACAAGAAATATTCCCGAACCACAAGAGGGGTCCAAGACTCTACAAGATTCATTCTTTTGTAAATAAGGCTTAACTGTTTGTTTCAAAATAAAATCTACCAGATTGGGTGGAGTATAAAAAGCGCTGTCTTCTTTTTGTTTCTCCTCACCCAAGAGTCGCTCATAAATATTGCTAATTAATTCTACCGGGATAATATTAAAATCATACATTGGAAACAGAGAAAGCTGGCCATCTTCAAACCGAATTTCTCCTGACATCAAGTGATAAAGTTCAAGTAGACTTTCCTCGTCCAATAAATCCATCTCATAGGCCCTGTTTTTACGGAATTCGAATAAGTTACCATTAAATTTTGCTTTTAAATGCTCAAACAAGTTATATAAAGCTTCTTTTGACTTCAACGTTGTCAAAAATTGTCTCCTAGATTCCGATGGATTATTTGTGAACCCTTTGAAATCAATGTCTACTCCTCTATCAATTAGAAACCTGATAAAGATTAAACGCAAAGTTAATGTAACAGCGAAGGATTTATTTGATTTTCTTTGTAACTTATTTATTACAATCTTGATATTATCAAGCATGACGGTATCTATTGATGGCCTTGAAAATTCATTATTAAACTTTCGCCAAAAGTCATCACCAGTTATGTTCCAATAAGAGAAATCACCTAACTCATTAACTTCACTTTTATTAATCTCCTGAACTTTCATTAACATCTCATGTTCAGGTATTAGGTGATTACCATTATAAATCTCTATATGATCTTCATTGTCAAAAATTGCTATAGGAGTCTGGAAGTTCCATATCTCCTTATGTTTTTGTTTAAATGCCTCTTTGTTATCTATATGTTCAAAAAATAATACAAACGGCTTATTATCTACCAGGTAAAATGCATAAGGATTTAATTCTTTCAGTACGCGAATCCTTTGTAGGGATATTTCTGATGATAAACTTTCCTTCTTTAAATCACCCCTATAATAAAGTGAATTAGACTCGCTGTAACCCAATTCATTAATAATGTTATCTATTGGTACCATGCTATCACCCCTTTTTTGGGAGAACCAAATTTATAATCAACCATAATTACTATGTATAGATATTAAAATTATAGCATGTAATTAGTTAGATTACCAGAAAAAGAGAACGTATGATCTTGACTTTTATATTCTATCATTAATGTTAGCATTGATCTTATCTATATTCCATTTACTAATAAAGATACTATAAAATATTAACAATAAGTTTAAACGCATAATCATCAAAGTATTTCCATCTCTTTGATGCCCGAGAAAAAGTCTTTTGATTTTCGAAATGAATCCGATGGTTTTCCGCCTGTGTGATCGGATATTTAAAGCCGGTTTCTTTTTCCCCATCATCACGGATAAGCTGCTTGAGGACCGTATCAAAGGTGATCGTTCCTTTATAATTTTTACTTTCAATAATGAAAATGGCATTTGGAGTAAGTATGAGAGAGTCGATCTGAACGGAATTACCATATGGGAGCTCGAGGTAGACATCATGGAGAATGGTATACTTGCGGGTGAGCGAACGTAACTGATAGTCTACTTTCCTTTCACCAATATATCCGGTGACACGGCTTGCTAAATCTGCTTGCATAATCGGCAGCTGTTTGAAATGGGGTGGCATTCGTGGGATAAGTGCTTCCATCTTTTGCAGCGGCAGCGGTTTGGGGCGTTTTCGAAGTAACATAGAATTCTTCTTTGTATGTAGTTGTTGTCAATCTATGTTCGATTATAGCATATTTTGAAAATATGGAAAGCGGGTTGGTGATAGAATTTGAGAATTTCCTTTTATTTAAGAAGGGGAGAACCGCATCAAGCTTCGTGTTCTCTCCCTTCATCATCAAAACCGACAATGGACCCGTGTCTTATCCTCCTTATAAAACGCAAACGAAATAATATGGATAATAGCACTACAAGCTTTTAACTGAATACATTTCGATGCCTTCCATATCAATATGCGCAATTAATTCTTTATTCGTAATGCGCTCATAGTGAACCACGTCAAAAAAATATGGAAGATGGCTTTCTTCATTTAAGCTGAAATTCAAATCGGAAATCATGCTTCTTGTGATTCCTTCGCCCATAACAGCAATATCAATATCTGATCCCTTTTTGTAATTTCCCATCGCCCTGCTGCCAAAAACAACCGCACGCTTAACTTCATTATATTTGCCTATTGCCTGTTTTATTAATTCCTGATCGCTCTTTCGCAAACCAAACATTACTCCATTTCCTCCCGAAGCCGCTTGTACAGTATTTTCATTTGGGGCATAAATACGTTTGTAATTTCATCAACAAATTCTGTGGCCATTTGCTCATCATATGTATGAGTTGTCAAATTTCGTTTGGATAAGGCTTCGATCCAGATATGGCCATCATCAATTAAATCAATTTGATATGCTTGCTTAATGGCTTCCCTGGGACTCCTCGTAATATAACCTTGTGCTTCTAAATAATCTTTTAGAACCTTCCAAGACAACTCAAAAGTCATTTCAAAAAATTGAATGATTCCTGCCCGCTCTAATTCCGTATAAGCGGATTGCGTTGCATATTTCTCTAGAAGTTTGTACGAGCGTTCAAAGTTCTGAAACCGTTGCTTCCAACGAACTTCTTTTGATGGTCCCATAAAAAGCATCCCTCCCTAATATCAACATTATTATAATCCAAAACACGTGAAAAGCAAAGGAAACTCAGGCATGTCTGGCGCCCGAACAATAAAGGGAAACTTCATTCAGTGGAGGTTTCCGACGAACTCAGACGTTCTAGCACAGACTCCAACAGAATCGGACCTTTGTCATGCAGTTAACTCCTGAATATATTTTTTATTTCACCTTAAAATCTAGAAGTTAAGAGTGAGATCTGGCGGATGCTTGCTCCAAACGGGCGGCAACTCCGCAAAACAGGCGGGAAGCGAAAGTTTAAAACGAACCACTCTCTCTTTTTCAGCAGCCTCGCTCCGTTCCTCTGTCCCACTTGCAAGGTTGGTAACCGGCTTTTTATTAATAAGCCGGTTATATAAAAAAGGAATCTAACGTAGGTCGGATTCCTTTTTTGTATAAGAAAAATGCTTTATCGTCCACATTATGTCCTCTACCATTGCACTGATTTGCTCTATCTTTCATCCAGCATCACACCATCGCATACCATCCAAATGCGTCATTTTATCCCAAGCACTCCACCGCACATATTTAAACCTGCGCATGCTTTACTTTTTTCAAAGCTGTCTGCTCATCGGCCAACGCTTCCGGGTGGATGGCTTTTTGCTGCTGAATCATTCTTCTTACGGGCAAGGCATTTTTTGGTTGGTTGGCAATGAACGCGGCCTGGACGATATCTTGATCATCCAGATAGAAAACCGTGAATTTATTTGATGCGATCGATCCCCGTAAAACGGTTTTCGACCATCTTTTGGCATGCCCAAAATATTGAAACCGGCTATGGTATTGGTCCGACCAGAAGTACGGTGTATACGTATAGGGAGCGGATTGCGGATGCAGGATGTTCTGGGCGACTTTCTTGGCATGGTTTACGGCATGATCCCAATGCTCCACATGGATGGGAACACCCTGGTAGGGCCATGACGTACAATCCCCCGCCGCATAAATGTCCGGCACCGATGTCTCGCCATATTCATTAACAACATAGCCCCCATCTTCCTCTAAATACGGATGCGACACCGCCGTATTCGGTGTGACCCCCACACCTATCATGACAGCCTGGCATGGAATCCGTCGACCTTCTGCTGTTACGACTTCTTCTACGTTTATCTCGCCGTTAAACTGTGTGACAGCATCTTCTGTCAACACGTCAACGCCGTTTTGCTGATGCAAATCCAGAAAACATGCGGATACTTGCTGGCCAACAATATGTTCCATCGGGGAAGCGGACTTTTCCACAATCGTAACGTCGATTCCCAACTGGCTTAATGAAGAGGCAAGTTCGGCCCCGATAAAGCCGGCACCAATGATAACGGCCTGCTTCACGTGTTGCATATGTTGTTTCATTGCTATCGCATCATCCATGTTACGCAAATAAAAAATGCCGTTCCTATCATCTCCTGGTATGGACAATGTACGTAACCTTGATCCAGTCGCAAGGATGAGTTTATCCCACGCATAGGAAGGGCCATTTTTCGTCTCGAGGCTTTTATCAACGGGATCAATCCCTGTCACCTCAACCCCTAGCTTTAAGTCTATGTCTAATTTTTCATACATGGCAGGATCGCGCAATAAAATACCAGCATCCGCTTGCTCGCCCTTCAGCCACTCCTTTGATAGTGGGGGACGATCATAAGGCATCTGTCTGTCACGATCCAACAGCATAATTCGTCCCGGATACCCTTCTTTTCGCAAATTTTCCGCGGCATGCACGCCTGCAATGCCAGCTCCGATAATAATCGTAGTCGTTTCATGCGCCATTCCATTACCCCCTTTCGTCCATGACCCACACGGATCCGTTATGCTCGATAGCTTTATAGACGTGCAACGGGGTTTCTGCCGGTCCTTCCAATACGGAACCGTCACGAATATCGAAACAGGCAAAGTGCAATGGACACGTTAGACAGGTTCCCTCCAGCTCTCCATCGACCAGTTCGGAATATGCATGGGTACAAATCCCTTCTACAGCATAAACCTTCCCTTCTCCCCGGCCGACGACAATCGTTTTATCCTCTGTTTCACATTCCATCAGATCCCCTTCTTCAAGCTCGGAACTGGAACAAACATACATATAAGATTCATCTAAGACAACATTCGTCTCCTCTGAATGGTGCATGGCGATCCCCCTCGTGTTTCATTTTATATACGTTAAAACCAGTTAACTGGCTCAGGTTTTAAATTTCGAAAAACATGCTTGATTTCCTGATATTCCTCCAGCCCCGTTTTGCCGAGTTCGCGCCCGATCCCAGACTGTTTAAAGCCGCCCCATGGTGCCTCTGGAAAGTACAAGTTCACGTCGTTGATCCAGACGGTGCCCATTCGCATTTGCGCAACGCAGCGCTCGGCTTTAGCAATGTCATTAGTAAAAACACCCCCGGAAAGCCCGTAAATCGAATCGTTCGCAAGGCGGATAGCCTCCTCTTCGGTTGTGAATGTTTCCACTGTAATGACGGGACCAAATCCTTCATGCTGCACAACATTCATCTCTGTTGTACAATTGGTCAATACCGTTGGCAAATAGAAAAATCCATGTTGCAGTTTGGGATCATCGGGACGTCCGCCACCGACTGCGACCGTAGCGCCTTCCTGCTTGCCAGCTTCCACATACGTACCCACTTTATGTAAATGTTCCGCTGAAATGAGCGGCCCCATTTGTGTGGATGGATCAAAACCGCTGCCAAGCTTGATGTTCTTCACACGGTCGACAAGTGCCTGGATAAAATCATCATGCATGCTTTCTTCTACTATCAGGCGGGTTCCTGCTGAACAGATTTGACCGGCATGGAAAAATACCGCGTTTAACGCCTGATCGACAGCCGTTTCAAATGCAGCATCAGCAAACACAATGTTCGGGTTTTTTCCGCCAAGTTCCAGTGCCAGCTTTTTCACATTTACACTTGCTGCCTGCATAATCTTCTTACCGGTTTCAATCCCGCCTGTAAAAGAAATCAGATCGACATCCGTATTCGATGCAAGCTCCGCACCAACACTATTGCCGGGTCCGAGTACCAGGTTGACAACACCTGCAGGAATACCAGCTTCTTCCATTAACTCGAAAACTTTTACCGTTGTAAGGGGTGTAATTTCACTTGGCTTCATGACAAGTGTGTTGCCCGCCACCAGCGCCGGTGCCAATTTCCATGACGCCTGCAGCAATGGGTAGTTCCATGGCGTGATCTGCCCACAGACGCCGACAGGTTCACGGACCACCTTGCTGGTTGAATTGGCAATAGGTGAATCGATCAACTCGCCGCCGTCCTTGTCGGCCATTTCAGCAAAATAACGAAAAACGCCTGCGATATCATCCATATCCCCACGACTTTCCACTATTGTTTTACCGGTGTCGAGCGATTCAAGTTCAGCCAATTCCTCATGGTCACGCACAATCAAATCGGCAATATCACGCACAACCTTCGCGCGTTCGATAGCCGGGACGGCTGCCCATTCCTTTTTGTCAAACGCCTCCCGGGCAGCGGCAATTGCCAATTTCGCATCTTCCGCATCGCCCTCCGCTGCTGTTGCAATAACTTCTTGGTTATATGGATTGATAATTTCCCTCGTTTGTTTGGAACTGGCTTCCACCCACTCCCCATTAATAAACATCTTTTTCATACGCTCACCTCAAGCTTATTTATATACAACAACCTGGTCATCCTCAATGGTGACTTGGAAACTGCGTAATTTTTTATCAGGTTCTGCAAGCATCGCGCCATCATTTTTAATGTCATATTCGATCGCATGCCATGGGCAACGAAGGATTTCACCGTCTTTAATATATTCATAGTTTCCATGAACATTGGTCCGTTTCGTATCCCCACATAAGACGCCTTCTGAAAGCGGTGCGCCCTGGTGCAGACACCGATTGGCAAATGCGTAAAACTCGCCATCCTTTGTGCGGCAAACCACAATCGGAATCTTTCCTAAGGAAGCACTTCGCATCTTACCAGGCAGGATATCTTCTTTATAACAAACAACTTCTCGCATTACTTCACACTCCCTGTCAGTCGCGGCAATTTGGGATAGGATGCCCGCGCATTTTCGGAATAAATTTTTGTCTCCAACGCCTCATCCAGTTTAGGAAGCGCCTCGAGTGGTGAATCATAATCCCAATGTGGATAATCGGTTGCAAAACAAACCATATCCTCTGACCCCATTTGATCCACAAACTGCATAAATTCTTTCTGGCTTAATTCTTCAACGGGTTGGGTGGTAAACCGGACATGCTCCTGAATAATGCGACTGGGCATCCGTTTTACCCAAGGAATTTCGTGACGAAGCTGCTTATACTGCTGGTCCATCTTTTTCATCAGATGCGGAGCGTGCGTGAACCCACCCTCAATCATGACCAGGTGCAGGTCAGGGAATTTATCAAATACACCATTAAATACCATATTGGAAACCTCCATCATATGCGCTGTTGGCAACATCGTATGCCACTCGATAAAATAACGCGGCCAGCGTCCAAAATGGGTAGGTGGCTCATTATGGTGCATACCAATCGATAAATTATGGTGCTCGGCAGCTTCATAAATCGGATGGTAATACGGATCCCCCCACAGCCGGGTATCAATCGGCAGCAATATTTGCACCATTTTCGGATGAGGGCCGACCCGTTCTATTTCACGTACCGCTTGTTGTGGATCCTGCGCTGCAATATGTACGGAACCATATAAACGACTATCCTTTTCCAGCCAATTTTCAATTTGCCAATCATTATAGGCACTCGCTAAAGCAGTCCCCATTTCATACCAGCCATGCATGGACGACGGAGACGGGTCTAAAGCACCGGTCAAAATACCATATTCATGCCCTTCCGCATCGAGTAGTTGTTCTTGCATAAAACCAAGATCCGTACCCGCAGCTCCGCCATCCGGTGTTACCGCATCTGCACGATCAACACCAGCCACAGTCGGCTGCGTATAAGGCATATGCTTTTCCTGAATCCAATGATTATCTTCTATATATCGTCTCCATGGATTATCCAAATAAGGAAGAAGCTCCGAATATGTCACCCGTTCATGGATATCTGTGTCAATGATCCGACGTTTGTTCTGCCGCTTTGGCATAAAATCACCCCTGTTTTATCGTAAAAATTAATGTATTCACGCGCATGAATTGATTACAGTCTACAGAAGCCCCGGATTACTGGCAAACCCGATTTCATGAACTGAGTGGCCTCAGTGAAGCCCAGTGACTACCAGTGAACCTCAGTGAGCGTATTACTCCAAATTTGCATAAAACAAAAAAATCGATCGGCCGAGAGGAAAAAAGTTTTAATTAGATACACAGTTTCGTTGATTGGAATGGTGAGCAGCGACTCCTGCTGGAAAAGTGAAATAGATTTGTTTTGGGTAACTATGTAACTCGCACGTTTCGGACTTGCTGATGCACGATTTGGGTCCGCTATTGCACGAATCGGGCTTGCTGTCGCACGTTTTGGGCCTGCTCTCGCACGAATCGGGTCTGTTCCCGCACGTTTCAAGCCTGCTCTCGCACGAATCGGGTCTGTTCCCGCACGTTTCAAGCCTGCTCTCGCACGAATCGGGTCTGTTCCCGCACGTTTCAAGCCTGCTCTCGCACGAATCGGGTCTGTTCCCGCACGTTTCAAGCCTGCTCTCGCACGAATCGGGTCTGTTCCCGCACGTTTCAAGCCTGCTCTCGCACGAATCGGGTCTGTTCCCGCACGTTTCAAGCCTGCTCTCGCACGAATCGGGTCTGCTTTTGCACGTTTCGGGCTTGTTCCCGCACGTTTCAGCTCCGTTCTCGCACGTTTCGGGCTTGCTGTCGCACGTTTCAAGCCTGCTCTCGCACGTTTTCTTCCAAACTTATGAAAAAAGCATAAACCTTGAAACCTCGCAGCGAGATTAGCGAACAAGGTGACCAGCCATATCCGCAAAGAGCATCCGCCTGCTGTGGAAATCAACAGCTTTAGCACGTGTTCATAGAATCCGGGGTTACGCTTGGATTTTAGCTCCATATAACTAATGAATCAAATCGGTTAGTATTTCTTTGACTGAACGTCACTGAGCTTCACTGAGCAAGTTTAATGCATGAAACCGCCTGAAAACGTTTGTAATCGACATTGAATTGTCATTCTTTTTGATTTATCCTACTTATTAGTCGACAAATGGTGGAACAACATCTAGCAAGAATTCGCGAAAAACAATTTAACAGAAAGGATGATATTAAACACAGTGATGTCATTATCAAAGAAATGGATTACCCTATTAATTATTGGTATTGTACTTATGTTGACAGGTTGTCAAGAAGAATCCAGCAGTAAAGATGCTGAAGAAAGTAATGATTCCGCCGACATCAAAGAAATTGTCGGCATTGAGCCGGGATCAGGGACGATGGATATCGCCAAAAAAACAATTGATGCATACGACTTGGATGTTGATCTGCTCGAAAGTTCAGAAGCAGCCATGTTATCGGAATTAGAACGCGCAATTGATGCCAAAGAGCCGATTGTTGTTACCCTTTGGCAGCCACACTGGATCTTTAAAAAATACGATTTAAAATTTTTAGAGGATCCAAAAGGAACACTCGGTGAATCGGAAAACATACATACGATGGTCCGAAAAGGGCTTAAGGATGAAAAAGCTTCTGCTTACCAATTGCTGGATAACTTCCACTGGGAAGTAGAAGATATGAACGAGGTCATGTCAAAGTTTACCCAAGATGATGTTGAACCGAGCGAAGCAGCTGCCGAATGGATTGAAAACAATCGGGATAGAGTGGACGGTTGGCTGGAAGGTATTGACCCGGTTAAAGATGAGTCCATTGAGCTTGCCTATGTAAATTGGGATACAGAAACTTCCTCAACGAATGTCGTTAAACTTGTTCTTGAAGAATTGGGCTACGATGTCAAATTGACGACCGTTGATATGGGGATCGCCTTTCAAGCCCTTTCCGATGGCGACGTTGATGGGATGTTAATTGCCTGGCTTCCAGTAGGTGCAGCTTCTTATTATGAAAAATACAAGGACGAGATTGTCGACCTAGGTCCGAATTTAGAAGGTGCTCAACAAGGTTTTGTCGTACCAGATTATATGGATATTGATAGTGTGGAAGATTTACCAACGAAATAAGGTATGATAAAGGGAAACTTCAGCCAGGGGTTCCGACGAACAGGATGTGTCGTTCTTAGCCATTGTTTCCCCCACTGATAGGAGGGAATAATGGCTAAGTCCTTAGACGTCTGAATTGTAACGTCTTTGTGAACTGTGTCCTGCAGCCGAACAGCAGCGAACCCACGTTTAGGCGAGACCTTTGACCGTTTTGAGGGGGCTCTTTTAATGGAGGCCCCGACATTTTGAGGAAACTCCCGCACGTTTTAGCGGAAAACTCGACCGTTTTCAGGAAACTCCTGCACATTTTTTATGTGCCCTCGACCAATTTTAAAATCATTCGAACTAATACAAGCGATCCCGCTGAAACTTCATGCTTCAAGCCGCTAAGAAAGGCGCAAGCGCCCGAACGAAAGAACGCCGACTAAGTTCGGCACGTCCTGTGCCAACGTCGGCATGACCTGTATCCGCAGGCCCACGTACAAACTGCGCCCTGCCATGCAGGGTGGATCGGCGTTGCAGCGCAAAGCGGCGAAGTTAGCCGATCCTCCTCTTCATTCGCAATGAGATAAAGGAAACATGCCCCTGCAACAGGGGTATGCCGACGTTGGGCGGCAAGCCCGTTCTTAGTCGGCCTTCCTTTGTCCCCTGAACCGATGTTGACTTGATCTGCGTGGAGAAGTGTGAAGTTTGCTTGACTTTAGCGCTGGAGCCGGACATGGCCTATTTTGGAATGAGTAAAATAGAGCCTAATTTTTTATACTTTCTTACTTTTAAAGAAAACCCTCTTGCAACATCCTGCAAGAGGGTTAATCAACTTACTGTGCTTTTACCCAGTACGCTGCTTCATTAGTAGAAGCAGAAAGTGGGAATAGCTCCCTTTCCCCATCTTAATTTGCGTATCATCGTTATTTTTCGATCCGCTATTAACGAGACTTTCTACCTTTTAGTTGCCGCTTTCCGGTGCATTTTCACCCGTTTTAAACGTGTTATTAAATATTTTGAATTTACCGGAATGGTTCTCGAAAACAGCTATACAAAGCTGGATTCCGCAAATGCCAATGGAAAGTTTCAATGCACCTGTCTTTATTACAATAACAGTATTTAGTATTGTTTTCATGATGATCGGTTATCTTGGTTATCGTAGACGGGATATGGTAAAGGGTTCTTAACGTCAAGGAAACAAGAACTAAATTAAGGCTTTATAAGCTAACTGATTCCATTTGTTTATGGCATGGGTTGGCTTCTTTGCTCGATTTTCTTCGTTACTATGAAAGTGTATCATGATCGACATTTACTATCGTTTGATCAAACGCGCCAAACAGCAGGCACATGCTTATTTTAAATTTTGGATAAGCATTTGACCAGACGTTCCATCATGAGAGGATTTGAATTGGAGTATGAAAGATAATTTTTGGCGTGACTTACCGCGACCGTTTTTTGTATTGGCACCCATGGAAGATGTGACGGATGTTGTTTTCCGCCATGTGGTGAGTGAAGCAGCTAGGCCGGATAAGGGTAGCGACTACCAAAGAGTGTCCAGAAGGCCTTTCTAAACTGGAAGTTCCTGCTTGTACTTGGGCTGTTTTCGAATCGGTAGGTCCTTTTCCCAGCACATTGCAGGAAACATGAGGACGTATTTATTCGGAATGGTTTCCATCCTCAAGCTATCAACAATAGATAGACCGGAAATCCTGTCGATTAAAAGTAAAGATTTCACTTTACCAACTGTCAAAAGTGAAATTTGGATCCCGATTTCGAGAAGTAAATAAAATAATGAAAATAGCTGTTGAGATCCCCTTGGCAGCTATTATTCGATTAAATAAAAAGGACTTTTTCTTTTAGGGGAATGAGACTAGTTGGGGAGATTATTACTTTTTAACCCATTTAAAGGGGGGATAACTTATGGATCTAGGAACTCCAATAGCTATAGGAAATACAGCTGAAATTTATCGTTGCGGAAAGTGGTTTGTATAAAGAGAGATTTTAGAATGGATCCCATGATAGCTAGCGCGCGATTGGTGGAGCGTGCTTCAGAAGAATCTGAACGTCTTTTGAAGATCGTAAATCAATATTGCTCCTGATCATGTATACAGGTGTTTCTTCTTTTGAAGGTGAAGGTAAACCAAGTCCCCTATTGTAAGGAGACTTGATGCTTATTCCCATTTATCTATTATTTCATCTGCATCTGCTTTCAAAACAAGAAAAGCTTCTTCGGAAATCAGTTCATTTTCCCGTTGGTAGTTCAGTAATTGTTCGAATCCTTCATATGCTTCACAACCTTTTCTCCTTCCTGTTGCTCTTCAAATTGTACCACTGCGGTTAAATGTGTTTGTATTGATTTGGAACTTGTATCATCCGCAAAATCACCTGCGTCTTGATAGTAATCCACTACGTCTCGTATATCCACTATTTGGTCTGGAGATGTTCCGCCATTCGTACCAAAAGCTGTATCATCTTCTAGTAATGGACTTGTCAACAGTGTACCTGGCAGCTTTTCATCCTCTGGCGCTAGTCTTAAAGTGACATTTCCTGCGTCATCATCCGGCCAATCGGAATGTGTTTCCCATCCCTTTGTCCCACTTATTCTTGGGTAAGCTGTTCTTTGGCAAGTTCTCGGCAGGCACGTGGTGCAGTCCAAAAGGTCGTCAGCATGAGCAGGGATACTGGCACGGCTGTTACCACGATAAAGGATTGCAAAGAGTCTACACTGTTTTCTCCAATGGTTAATAGGACCGTTGCAACAAGCCCCATGATTAATGCCCAAAATACACGCATTAATTTAGATGGATCCCCATTCCCGGTAATGGCCATGGAAATCGTCAAGGACATCGAATCAGTCGTAGTCAGGACAAAGATAATGGTTGCTAGTAGAAATAGAAAACCTAATAGCGTTCCAAATGGCAATTGATCGGCAATAGCTATCATTGCGGCAGGTGGTCCATTACTGTCTAAGGCAGTGGAAATAGACCCTGGATTGCTCATTTCTTTGAAGATGCCTGTCCCACCAACGACCGTATACCAAAATGTTGTGATGACAGGCGCTATGATGGCAACGGTAGTAACAATTTGCCGGATGGTACGGCCACGGGAGATACGACTGACAAACATGGCCATCATCGGACCATATCCAATGAACCAGGCAAAGAAAAAGACCGTCCAGCTTCCCAGCCAAGCTCCATCACTGCGGAACGTGTTCATTTGGAAAAAGTTTTGCACATACAGGCCAAACGACTCCAAATACGAGTCAAAAATGAATAGTGCCGGTCCCAGTACAAGGACGGCTGCCATCAGAAAGAGCGCCAGAATGACATTATAACTACTCAAAATCTGAATTCCTTTGTGAATACCTGTGGCGGCAGAGATCCCTGCTACCAGAACAATCACAATCACAATCAAGGTCTGTACCAATAGATTATCCTGAACGCCGAACAAAGAATTCAGTCCATAACTTGCCTGTAATCCGAGAAATCCGATGGGGCCAATGGTACCTGCTGCCACCGATATAATGGAAAACGTGTCGACGATGGTTCCAAGCACACTTTTATGAATGATTTTATCGCCAAAAATCGGATAAAGCAATGCTCTTGGTTTTAATGGTGCACCGCGGTGATAATGGGAATACATGAACACAAATGTGCCCAGTGTACCGAGAATAGCCCAGGCTAGAAATCCCCAGTCAACAAAAGTCGATGCCAGTGCTGGTGACACAGCCTCTTTACTACCATCATCGATACCAGAAAAATGTGGCGGTACCTCTAAAAAGTGACTCAATGGTTCTGCAGCAGCCCAGAATACTCCTCCGGCAGCAAGCAAAGTACACATAATGATCGAAATCCATTTAAAATTGCTCATCTCCGGCTTTTCCAATTTTCCTAAACGTATCTTTCCAAACTTCGAAAATCCTAAAACTAATGCGATCAGAAAGGTTCCCATCATCAGAAACTGATAAATGGAACCAAAATATGTTACGGAAAAGTCAAACAGGTAATTTACCAAATTGGTTACCAGCTCCTGGTTAATCAGCGCCAGAATCACAAAGGCAAGCAACACACCTCCACTGAGAAAAAGAACTGGCTTATCTACTGTTGGCTTGTTCTTACTTGAATTCAATAGTTGCCCTCCTAATTTTAGCTTATAGTAAAGCTCAAACAACACAAAAAACTCACATTCGGATCACTGGCCATTCTTTGTTCTATTCGGCAGTGTGTCATGCGTATGCGAGATTTAAAGCGTCCATTAAATTAACATACAGCATTATAGGTTACAGGTTTTGTGAAGATGTGTCAACCCAAAGTGAAGTTTGATAGCTATGAAGAGTAAATTTATCAATCACATGAGGTGTCGGTTATTTGTGTTAAAAGATAGTGATTCTTCATTGCATGATAATCATGACTGTTCGCATGTTGAATATAGTAGCGAATATTCTTCTGGGTATTGAATCCCTCATTTTCGATTTTCCAACGGCTTCTGCCTGCGTTAATACAATTGGCAGCCGTTTAAACGTATGTTTTAGCTTCTTTGCCATCCGATAAAAGGCATTTTGTTCACAATCTTGTTTTTCTACATCTTCTGATTCGTTCTCAATAAATTCGGATGCTATATTAAAAACCATGTCTCTAACTACTAGCTTTGCTTCCAAAACATGATGCATATATAGCGTCTTTTTCTCTCCGGTTTCTTCGTTCTTATATTCTCGTTTCAGGCAATGCTTTTTTCAAAATGTGAAAAGACCTGTTCCATCAATGATGATTCCCCAATATTTACCGTCTATCCGATAATTATAAAAGCACTTCTTATTTATGAGTTCTTTCTACCATGTAAGTCCGAATGTTTTCAAGTTCCTCTATATTTAATTAAGCGAGACAGGAAATCGTTCACCGTATCATAGTGTGGTAACTCCTCCAGGCCTTCTATTTCCAGTATTTTTGATAGATTTTCTATACAGTTATCTGTATTAAATGCATCTGTCTTTCCCGCATCGACTCTAGACTGGATGCATTTTCCATCATAACCATCATTAAAATAACATCTGGATGATACGTAACATAGCTTGGATGCCCTGGATCTTTTACTTGCTTTCATTTCTTATTTAGATCCTCGCAAAAATGATTCTGGATTTTCATGAACTCGAAAAAATACTTTTTATCCTTTTCCGCTTCACATTTTTCTTTTCTTGTTATCATAATTAAAAACCTCCCGTATATGCTGTTATTATAGTAATTTCACCATTACGTTATTTCATAATCAGCATATTTTTGGGAGGTATATAGTTGAATTTAGCACGAAAATTTTTTTCTCTTCATAGCTGGAAGTTTTGAGCTTTTTGCGATGCACCTTTTTTCAGATTCATCCCAAACATGACATGGTCATTGAAAGCCCCCACGGAATGATGTTCCACTTTATCCGCCATTCACTTTTCAACTGGCTCAGAATCCAGGCGCAGCGCCCTTTCTATTTCAACTGCAGCGTATACCCGGTTTCCGCTTCCATTTCTTCATTAATCTCAGCCAATTCAGCTGCACCTGGTTCGTTTGCTACTTTGACAGAAACCTCGCCCTTATCCATGTGCACAGATGGGTTGCCTTGTTGCCCCCACTCGGCTGGAATGGCCTGGTTCGTGATCCGGATGATTTCATTTTGTTTCGGCGATCTGGCGTACGTTACCGCCATACCGATTTCATTGCTCAATGCTTGCATCATGTCGCCATACCTTGATGCAACTTCAGGTGATATAAAATGCAGTTCCATCAGGTCATGGCCGTTCATTTGTTTCATGCCTGTTTTAAAAATTGTCACGCCATAATCTGAGGCATATTGCTTGGCAACTGCGATAGCCTGGTTGTTTTCCAATGGCGCGACAGTGGTTTCTGGCATGTAAATTCCGCTCTTGTCTCCTGCACTGCCTGCTGTGCTACCAGCAGCCGCGACATCGCCATCTTCCGCAAACTGCAGCCGAAATCCGGTTGTCTGCTTAAACTGCTCCATAATATGTGCGCTGTTTTCCGGTTTCGCTTCTTTGGTCATCACCACGGCATCATGAATATGAACGGATGGCATGGCGACGTTTTTTTCTAGCAGCGATGCAAGCAATGGCTGGAACGCCTCATGCCGGACCGAATCGGAAAATACCACGTCCCAGCCCGTCTGTTGCTTGATGGCATTCGTTATCTTTTTTCGTTCTGCGTCTGCAATACTATTGGGAAAATCAAACGACAGCAGAATATGTTCATTCTCTGTTCCATTTTCCTGCACCCCACAGCGCAGGAATCGCGGATGCTCGGCAAAATAATCGCGGACAGCATCCATGGCGTGATTGGCGTTCATTTTTATCGCCTGAATGGGCAAGTCCAAATTGCTCAGTTGAAACCGAAGCTCCCGATCCAGCTTGTACCCAACGCGCCCTTCCAAGTCTACATGCCGGTGTGATTCGGGTATGCTTTGCAAAGCCAGAGCAACCGCAAATTGTTGGGCCTCATCCGCTAGCTTGAGCCGCTGAAAAATTTCTTGCAAGGATAAAATATAATCCGGCAGCAAATCCCAGTTTACATCCTTTAACATTGGACGGCTAAAGGTTAGCACACGACTGGCTACATCAGCAAATGTCTCCATCGATAAGCCCCACGGTCCAAGCGTTTCCATCATATGGGTCGCTTCGACTTTAGCCAATTTTCCTTTGGGCGTGTCACAATAGAAGGTGGCAATTTTCGGATGGACATTTTGACAGAGGCCAAATTTCAATGTATTTTCCCCATCCTTATTGTAAAGCAGCACATGGCCGATATAACTGCGAAGGCGCTCCTGTTCGCGATTGCGCCTGTATTTTTTCCCCACCACGCCACTACCTTCCTTTCGTTTATCAAACGGATAGGTCTCCCCATTTTCCGTTAGAATCGGATGAAAGCGGGGATGGATTTTATCGCCCAGCGCCGCTCGAGCATCATCATCTCCATGCACGAGCAGGGTATACGTCGGATCCAACGTTTCAATAAACCGGGTCATCTCACTCGCATCCGCATGTGCGGACAAGCCAAATTTATCCACCCGGCACTTCACCTGATAGCTTGTCCCATCAATGTCCAGCGTGTCTTCTTTGCCTTCAGCAAGCGCGAGTAGTTTTTTGCCGGGACTTTCCTCATCCTGATAACCGGTCAGATAAACAGCATGCTTGGGATTCGTAACTAAATGTTTCGCATACCAAGCACTCGCCCCGCCCGTCAGCATCCCAGATGACGCAACAATGCATGCGGGCTTGCCATTGATCACGCTTTCCCGCTCCTTCGCGCTAACCGGAATACATCTGCCCTCGGTTAAAAAAGCATCCCCGTTTGTCCGCACCCGATGCGCAACCGGTCCTTTCAGGTAATGTGGGTAATTTCGATAAATCCGGCTAACCGGCGTGACCAGACCATCCACATAAATCGGAAACGACGGGATTAAGCCTTTTTCCATGTAATCCTGCAAAACGAGGAGAACCTCCTGCGCCCGGCCAAGCGCAAATGCCGGAATCAAGGCAAAGCCGCCATTCGCAATTGTTTCCGCCACATTTTCTGCCAGCCGCTTTTCCTCCGTATTCCTATCCGTATGCAGGCGATTTCCATACGTCGATTCCATCACAACTACATCCGGCTGGATTCCATCTGCAACCTTCGCACCAGGAATCGTCCGCCCGCCGCGAAATGATAGATCACCAGTCACCAGTATCCGCTCGCCGTCATTTTCCAGCAAAAACATCACCGCCCCCATTATATGCCCCGCACGATACGCCGTAATGGTCGTATTACCAATTTTCAGCACACCGTTTGCCGGAAACACCCGGACCGCTTCCACCAGCTGCTGCATCTGTTCTTCAGTATACGGCATCAACGTCTGATTCATCCGGCTTTGCTCCGTCAAAATTTTAAACGAATCCTTCATCATCAACTGCAATAAATCAACCGTCGGCGGCGTCGCAAAAATGGGAACATCCGGATATAGCGTATGCACCACCGGCAACGCACCAATATGATCCGCATGCGCATGCGTAACCAACAGCACATCCGGCTTGCCGAGTTCATCTGTCATCCCCAGCATCGGCAGCCGATCCTCCCCATGCATCCGCATCCCAGCATCAATTAATATATTCGTCTCCCCAATTTGTATATGTAAACAGGAAGCACCAATCTCACTACCCCCGCCTAACACCGTCACCTTCATCAAACTCATCCTCTCCGCAAAAAATCAATAGTTTTATTATAACATGGGACAGATGACCATTGTCAGGGCCATCGTTGAGTGCGCATCATCTCTTAACTTTGAAGTGCCGTGCAGGTTTCAATGTGGCTCTCACACGTTTTGGTGCAGTTCCCGCACGTTTTGGCGTGGACCCCGCACGTTTCGGTGTTGATCCCGCACGTTTCAGCATGGTTTCTGCACGTTTTGATGTGGCTCCCGCACGTTTCGACGTGGGTCCTGCACGTTTTGATGTGGCTCCCGCACGTTTCGGCGTGGGTCCCGCACGTTTTGGCGTGATTCCCGCACGTTTCGATGTGGCTTCCGCACGTTTCAGCGTGTTTCCCGCACGTTTCAGCGTGTTTCCCGCACGTTTCGGCGTGGGTCCTGCACGTTTCGATGTGCCTCCCGCACGTTTTGGCGTGGGTCCTGCACGTTTTGGTTTGCCTCCCGCACGTTTCAGCCCATCTCCCGCATGTTTCAGCCCAAATCACGCTCGTCTCCATTCCAACATTTACTTTTTTAAAATATCCTCTAATTTATATTCAGTTCCTATTACCCAGCGCCTGTGCTGTCTATCGTTTATCAGCCCTGTATCCTTCATAAGTCTAGTAGCAACATTTCTCGATTGGATTTTTAAAAAGCGCATGCACTCTGAATTGGTTATCCATGGACGAATGAGCAGAAGATAGGTGGCTAAAGCTTGTCTGTGTGCATGTGGTGAGCACGTTTTACATTTGGGACAATACCAATTGGAATGAGTGCGTTCCATCCCAAGGTGACCACACTCCGGACAGCGCACCCCAGGCAAAACTATCTCCGGCGTCACACCATATTGCCCCATGATATCCACGTCAAACTCACCGCACTCCCGTAAAATCGCATTCGCTATCTTTTGCACTGGCAGTCCGCCACGATTATGACGCGAACACGCGCTATCCATTTCGAGAATGCGTTGCGGAAGATACTCGGCGTGTACGACAGCCTTTGCGATGGCCTGCTTGTCTCCTTCCACTTTTACTATCGTACTTGGTTCAGCGATGGCAATGAAATAATAGATTGGGATGTTGGAAAAGTGGTGGTCATGCAGCCAATTTTCGAGGTGAATCCGATGGTTTTCTGCCTGTGTGATCGGATATTTAAAGCCGGTTTCTTTTTCCCCATCATCACGGATAAGCTGCTTGAGGACCGTATCAAAGGTGATCGTTCCTTTATAATTTTTACTTTCAATAATGAAAATGGCATTTGGAGTAAGTATGAGAGAGTCGATCTGAACGGAATTACCATATGGGAGCTCGAGGTAGACATCATGGAGAATGGTATACTTGCGGGTGAGCGAACGTAACTGATAGTCTACTTTCCTTTCACCAATATATCCAGTGACACGGCTTGCTAAATCTGCTTGCATAATCGGCAGCTGTTTGAAATAGAGTGGCATTCGAGGAATAAGCACTTCCAGCTTTAGTAATGGAATCGGTTTGGAGCGTTTTCGAAGTAACATAGAATTCTCCTTTATATGAAGTTTTTGAAATACTTTCTAAAATTGTACCACAAGTTTTTGAATAATGCGCGCATTTGTAATGTAGAAATTCAAATTGGCAATAACATTTTGCACGTGGCCTTCCGTTCGAATACTGCCCTCTCCCGTTTAGAAACTGCTCCCTACCGGTCTGACGCCGCTCTCTCCCTTTTTAATCAAACATCCCCCTTTCCACCTAAACCGCACACCCACAACCGGCAGTTCGTTAAAAAGGCCCACCCCTTTTCAAAGAAAAAAGAACCCAACCCAGGTGAGGCTGCTGAAAAGTGAAATAGATTCGTTTTGAAAATCTATGCATCTTACACATTTCGTACTTGCTGTTGCACGTTTCAGATCTGCTCTCGCACGTTTCGGATCTGCTGCCGCACGTTTCGGGTCTGCTCCCGCACGTTTCAGGCCTGCTCCCGCACGTTTTGGGTCTGCTCCCGCACGTTTCAGACCTGCTCTCGCACGTTTCAGGCCTGCTCTCGCACGTTTCAGGCCTGCTCCCGCACGTTTCAGGCCTGCTCTCGCACGTTTCAGGCCTGCTCCCGCACGTTTCAGATCTGCTCTCGCACGTTTTGGGTCTGCTCCCGCACGTTTCAGGCCTGCTCCCGCACGTTTCTTAAAAAGTAGCTCATGCAGATAACTATTACAGTAATCGAGCTTCCCGATAACTTCAGCCAGGCAAAGCCAGCAATTACGCTCTCCGCTCACTTCTAATCTTCTCTGTCTCGTCACCATCTACAGTAAGATCTTCCTTATTAATAACGACACCATATTCCTCGTAGGCGCCTTGGATGGTGACATAGCCATTTTTCACGTCTTCCAGTACAGCGTCTACGTCTCTTTCTAATGGGTTTCCCCAGCCGCCTCCACCTGCACGGTAAAATTGAATGATTCCTCCTGGCGGCATTTTCACAGCAAAGGATGTTTCGTCAACTTTTTCTGCTTGCGGTGTTCCGTAATTGACGATGACCTGATTACTTGGGGCGTCCTGTCCATCGGCAAAGCCTTTTGTCGTGTTGCGTACACCGGCCATCATGACGCTTGTTGAACTCTCGGTTAAGTGCTGAATTTGTACATCCAGCCCGGGGGTACCGCGCCATTTGCCAGCACCGGTGAAGTCCTCTACATATTCATGTTTTAATACGCGACTTGGATATTGAATCTCATTCATCTCGATGGAAGGCAGGGTTACACCTGTCATTACTGGCGGATACAGTCCCCAGCCATCTGTTTCGTATGCAGCACCAGCGCCGCCGGTATAACCGAAGAAGTTTAGGTTAACCCACTGATTTCCGTCTTTATCCACACCATTTGTATAAGCTAGCGGCAGTTTATGCGCATTTACCCCAACGCGTTTCGGTGCACATTCGGAAATCGCCAGTAACACTGCTTCGGCAATTTCCGCGCCGACACAAGCAGTCGCATGTCCACACGGTGCGGGTAACTCCGGATTGACCACGGTACCAGATGGCGCGGTGACGGTAACAGGGTTCATATATCCCTCATTAATTGGTATATCCTCGTCGCAGCAAGTAGATATCCCAACGAAGGCAAAGGATGTCGTATTGGAAAGCGGACTATTTATAAACCCTTTCGCCTGTGGGGACGATCCAGAAAAATCAATGTGTAAATCACTGCCGGAAACTGTTACTGTTGTGCGAACTTTAATATCCCGATTTCCTTGAAAGTCATGATCAGCAAACGTTTCGGCGCTGTAAGTTCCATCCGGCCAACTGGCAATCTCATCCCGTACCCTTTTTTCTGTATACGAAATCCGCTGATCGATCGCGTTCACCATTTGTTCTTGGCCATACTGATCCAACATATGCTGAATCCGGCTGGTGGCTACCTTACAAGCGCCAATCATCGCATCTAAATCCCCTTCGATTCTATGTTAAACCGTCATGGAAGATAAAGATGTAATGGGTACAGTGAATAAAGGATCGGGATTTCCTACCGTTGTAAAACGGGTTAAAGTGGATGATGCTTTCCAATACCAGATCAAAAATTCCAAAGGCGCAACGTTTTATATCATGGCATCGAGCAAATATGTTACGGTTAGTGGTGGAACGAAAAAGGCTGCAACAAAAACCGCAAAAAAAAGCGACCAAAAAGAAAACAACCCAAGCAAAAGGAACGGTATATTTGCCGGCTAGTGCGAAAATGTGGAAAACGTATAAAACCAATGTTAAGCCAGTAGCTAAGAATAGTGATTGGAGTTTGACCCCTTCCAAGTTTGGAGGGTTAACTTACAAGATTTTAGCCAGACCATACCCCGATGTTGTTACGATTCAAACCGACCGGAGGTAACGGAATATATACGTTGCGAAAAGCACCGGGGCAATTATAAAATGATAGCTTTATTGCTATTGATATTAATTATAATATTATTAATGAAAGGGTGAATTACATGGCTAAGAAAAAACAAGGACGGGTAAAGCCGGGGACAAAGTCTAAAAAGCAATCGCCGTGTCACAAAAAAGGATCAGCGGTTAAAGCAAAATAAATGATAATATTATTGTAATTAATATTGCTATCAATTACAATAGTATTAATATGAGGTGTCAAATACACAATATATTGTATTCATCTGCAAAATGATCACGTGTTATGTGTTTGGATTAGACCCCAGCAAGCGCACTATGTCGGTCAGCATAGTGCGCCTTATTTTTGTATGGAAATTTCAAATAAAAATGTATACAATTATATATAATGGGAACTGGGGGGATAATATGAATAAAAGGGTAGATAGGGAGGAATTAGAGGATTTTTTAAGGGACGTAAATCAAAACAGAGATCAAGTGCAAAAGAGATTGGATCAAGTAAAATCGGATATAGGAACTATCTTAAACATGGAATCATTTTCTGGTAAAACAGCCGATCAAGCAAAGAACTATTTTTCTGAAATCCATATAACATTATTAAGTGCATTTAGCAAGCTATTTGATGATATAAGCGAACAATTAACCCATAACATTGATACATTCCAATCGGAAGTAGACAACGGCACAAATGCACGTATCCAATCCGATTATTTAGAAGAAATAAAAGAAGATATGCAACATACATATAATGATTTAAAAACCAAGAAAAATTCTATTGACGAGATTATTGACAGCGTGGCGAATATAAGCGCAGCAACGAAGCCTAATTTTTCTAACGTTAAGAAAAATAATAAGGAAATCAATCAGTCAATAACGGAATTACTGGATGATTTAGATGCATTTACGCAAAAAAAACAACATGATTCTGTTGGCGATTTAATGCACCAAATGGAGGTAACGATACAACGGGCAGGAGCAAACCAAGGGAAAGCACGTTTTAACGATTATGTGGATCGTGTAGCCTTACAGGGATTACCCGTATTACAAGAAAGCATAAAAGATTATGAACGGGCGAAAATGTTCGATCAAGTGAATAGGATGGATCCGGTTCAATTGTCTGGAAATGTGAATGTGGATCATAACAATGAAAACGGGATCGTGGAGTGGAAAAAAGGCAATCAAGAAATAAGCAAAGGCAAAAATATTGATTATAAGGAATTAGGGATCGAACCATTAAAAACCAAAGTTAATGGCCATGATGTTCATTATATAAACCAAGACGGAAATTTTATTATTTTTAAAGATAATCCGGATTTAACTTATTATACCAACGGTGCTGAAATGGGACGATTCAATTATTATATGGCGGATGCTTCCAAATTTACCGCCAATTATTACAGTCCGTTTGCATTAGCGAAAATGGCTAAAGTCGGTATAAATATGGTTAACCCTTTACAAAACGCAGTGGATAAAATACAAAAGACCGCAAAAAACAAATTGCCTAGCAAAGTAAAGGATAATACAATCGTGAAGGATTTGGGGCCGGCATTCGGCGTATATGAAGTTGAAAAACATATACCGGTATGGAAGGAAATCATCGGGACTGCTGTTCCAAAAGTGGGGACAAAAGAAGTTATTTTGTATATTAGTGATAATGATGGCGAAACATGGGATGGTAAAATGCGATTTGTTATAAAACCAGACGGAGAAATAGCACAAAAAGAATTTTAAAAAGGTGGGTAGATATGGAATACATTTTAGGTCCGATTTTTATTATGGTTATTTATAATGTCTTTACAGAAAAAAAGATTAGTTTCAGAGAAAATATTTTGGGTTTAATTTTGGTTGCTGGCGGGTTTTTTATTATCCAGACATTTGACGGATATATTTATTTTATAAGTATGTTAATTTTAGCAGCCGTTTTTGTTTTACTGGATTACCTGTTTTCTAAAAAAGAAAAAACGTGGTCCGATGAAATCTATACGTTTTTATATTTTTTAGGTATTACTTTTATAGCAGGGTTCATAGGGATCTTTTTAAATTATATAGGATAACAAAGCTATGTTAAAATACATGGCTATTTTTTTGGCCAAATTGTGTATATGGTTATTTCTATATATTCATATAATCACGAGCCAGTGGGACAATCGATTATTTGCCACGATCATATCAAAGACATCCTGACGCTTTTCCCCGCGCTCATAAATTTTCAGCGGTGGAATGCGAAGCCCGTCATGCCAAATATCCTCTGCTTTTGGATTATAGCCGCCAGCCACAGGACCGCCATTATCCCCCATATGACTTCTCACCGCTGGAAGCAAAATTGGCTTTCGATTATAAGATACTGGCATGACAATGGTCCACCGCCCCAACAATGGCATACAAGTGCAGGGTACATCCTGGCGCTTGTGACAAGTCTGGAAATAACGGAGAGCGGGCAGTCCGTGTGACCGTTGCGCTCATCTCCTTTGCGATGGCATCCAAAGAGCCACCAACGACTTGTGAAAGAATGGTGTTTTAATTTTGATTCATGACTCCAAGTGACCTCCTTCTCTCGTATATAAAAATTCCATTTCGTCACCGGCTTTTAGTGTTTTGCCAGCAATGCTGCTAGAATAGGTTTCCTTCTTCCCGTTCGTGTAAATCGATACATTTCCATATTGCTCATTGCTGCTTTCGGGAATTATCATTCAATCATTAAAAATCGTTACCGGATCGTTCTCAAAGTAAACGGTCCGTTCCCGCTTTTGTTACATGGATGGCTGCCCGTTAAAGCGGGATAAATTTATGCTGTCTTCCTCAACTATATTCAGTATTTTTTCATTAACCTTTTGGTGCTGTCACTGATACCATCCTTCTGTACCCGAACTCCTTTAGACATTGCATAACGCGCTCTCCCATTCTGGCATAGTTCGCTCCCGACTTTCCGGCGCGCTCTCCCGTTCTGGCATAGTTCGCTCCCGACTTTCGGAGCTCATAGTTAAATAGTAATACCCGGCTTTTAGTTAACCTAAGTTAACTAAAAGCCGGGTATTTGAGAAATCGGCAACCACAGAATATGAATTTCATATTCTATCATTTCGGGCATGAATGGGCTGGCTAAATCAGCTTTCATGCCCATTCAGGTCAATCCAGAGTAGTTTTCTAAAACATCGTAGAAAGACTGTTCCCGCCCCTTAACCTTCATCCAAGTACCTCGCTCCATTTTTTCATTTCCGGCTGCTTCTCCCCAAAGAAAATAGGATTCGCAAAGCCATACAAGCGGCCATCGGCATATCGAATATCGGCCCGGATCCAATGATAGCCTTCCCGGGCAGTGAAATCGAATGCATGCTGCGACTGATTTGCCCATTCTTTTTCAACTATTTCTCCGTCAATGATCCACTCCACGTAAAGCGATTCATCGGTATCTACCTGCACGCTAGCAATTCCTTGCCAAAGCGAACACTGATCCCCTGGCATATGCTCACCAATACGAAAGTGCACAAACGCGCCTCTGGATACGGTGACATGCCCGTTTCGAACACCCTTCATCACATTGCTTGCGGTCAATTGCTCACAATACACAAACGTTCCGGGATCACCGATTAACGATGGCTCTGTGCTTCCTTCATATGCGTCATCCGGCCTTAGGTGGGAATCGGATCCGCCTATTCCAGTAATCCGATACCCATCATTTAACAAATCATTCCAGGCCACTAGCGCATCCTCGGTTGCCGGAAGATTATCCGGATAGGTAGGATCGTTGCATATTTCAATTGTATCAATATTTTCCAAAAGCGTTTCTTCAAAGATCCACGGGCACCCTTTTAAAAATGGATGATTTATCGAGATAATCGCATCGCCATAGTCACTCGCAATGATTCGATTCATTCCATCTTCCTCATACATATCCTGCAATCGGTTTGCTGAAAAAGGAGATGTAGTTGGATTGATAATATTAAAGTGCCCGAGAGTGGAAGTGACTTCCACCCCTGGCATAACGAGTGTATCTGTTTTAGCAAACCACGATGTCGGTACAATGTTGTGGTCGGTCGCCACGAAGAAGTCCAAGCCTTGCTTCGCGGCACTTTCCATATTTTCCTCGCGCGTCATTTCCCCGTCAGAATAAATGGTGTGGGTATGAAAGTCACCTTTATACCATTTCTTATCATGTTGAAACGGTTTATCCTGTTCCAAGCGATCTAAGCGAAATGTATGATGATCCGCCCGCCAGATGTCCGTATCCGCTTGTCCTGCTTCATCAGCATCCTGGTTAAAGGAAATAACGACATCACACCAGCTATCCAACGCCTTTATTTCCTCACGCGATGACAGGGAAATATCCAGCGTCCATTCCCCTTCATGGATCGGACCGGAAATCGTATAGGGGCTCGTCTTATCACTTGCTTCATGAATGATCACCGACCCCGAGGCACCCGCTTTTAACAGCTGTGCACGTAATGTATTGTGCGCATCATAAACCATTACTGTCAGCCACACAGGCTTCTCGATCTTCACATCGATTGCCAGTGCATAAATATCTTTCGGTACATGAAGCGAATGCTGTTGCGCCAGTTGTTTCCCTGTTTCCGTTTGACTAATTTGCAAAATATCAGACATCATTCTCACCTCTTATTACTTACTATTGACTTCATCAAGTGCTTGTTGTGCATCTTTTTTCGCGGCTTTCAATGCTTCCTCTGCAGGTACGTTTTGCAATTCAATTTTGTCGGTAGCAATGGATAATGCATCGAGGATTTTCCCGCCGGTTGGGTCGACAAATTCAGGGCTTGCCGTTTGCGCCTGTTCGTATGGTACACCAGCATATGGATTTTCCTTCACGAACTCGGCATATGCAGGTACATCCAATGTTGCCTCCTGTGTTGGTACATACCCAATATGCTCCGACCAATCGGCATTTACTTCCGGACTCGTAAAGTAACTGATCCATTGGTATGCTGCATCTTTTTCTTCATCACTAATCCCCTTTGGAATCGCCATATACAATCCGTTAACAATCGGCTTGGCATCATGTCCATCCAGACCCGGCTGTGGTATCGAATCAATGATATCGAAATCCAGGTCGCCTTTATCGCCTGAAGAGCCCGTATAACCGGCTGCGGAACCATTCATGACTTGGTCGATTGTCTTATACCAATACTCCCAGCCTTGTCCACCTGAGTTCACTTTCATCGTTTCGTCTTCATGAATTTGCTTGCGAATGAAATCCCATGAATCGATCCATTCCGGACTGTCGATCATTACTTTCGTCTGGTCCTCATTTAAAATGTTGCCACCATTACTTAACGCAATATCAATGAGATTTTCCTCTTTCCACATTGGCTCGTGGCCATAGTCGACCAGCCCTTTTTCCTGTAATTCTTTCGAGGCTTTCGCTAAATTTTCCCATGAGGAATAAGCTTCTTCTGGATCAATACCCGCTTCTTCATAAATGTCCTTTCGATAATACATCACTTGTGTTGTTCCATAACCTGGCAGCGCATATAACGAGCCATCAATTTCAGCTGAAGCAATCAGTGCATCCAGGAAATCATCCTTGTTAAAATCGTCATCATCTTTCACATAGGAATCCAGCGGTTCAACCGCATCTTTTTGCGCCAAATCCGTCAGCGGTGTTATCTCGGAAAGAAACACACCAGGCGCCGTATCGGATGCAATGGCTGCTTGCAATTTTTCATACGTTTCGTCATAATCAGCTTGCGGTACAGCTTTGACAACCACATCATCCTGTGACTCATTAAAATCACCAATGATCCGCTTCATGTTTTCATCCGCTTCACTTCCCAATCCATACCAAAACTCAATTTCGACCGCACCATCAGCTGACTTTCCACTTGATGACGAACATGCGGATAACACAAGAACCAGTATTGCTGCCAACGAGATACCTATTAATTTTTTTCGCATTTTTCATTCCTCCTAGTTTTTTATAATAATGAGCAACAGGGTACGGGAAAGGTTCGGGATGACTGAAAAAGTAAAATTAATGCGTTCCGAAAACTCTGCTGCAAGTCTGCTCTCGCCCGATTCGGACTCCCTCCCGCACGTTTCGAATTTCCTCTCGCACGTTTCGGACTTCCTCTCGCACGTTTCGTGCCTCCTCCCGCACGTTTCGGACTTCCTCTCGCACGTTTCGTGCCTCCTCCCGCACGTTTCAGCCTTCCTCCCGCACGTTTCAGCCTTCCTCCCGCACGTTTCGTGCCTCCTCCCGCACGTTTCGGACTTCCTCTCGCCTGCACCAGATATCCTCCCGAACAAACACGCCACTTTTAAATCGTTAACGATGAATCTATGTTTTTTACCCTTTAAGCCCGGTATCACCAATGCCTTTGATAAACCATTTATGCAGTACAACAAATAAAATCAGCAGCGGGATAACCGATAACACGTTTGCCCCCATAATCAATGGCCATTTATCAGCAAAAGAACCCTCTGACATGAAGAATTTGTTTAATCCGACCGTGATCAAATAGTTCTGCTCACTTTTGACAATGAGTGACGGCCATAAATAATTGTTATACATTTGGACAAAGCTGATCAATCCCACGGTAAATATCGTCGACTTACTCATCGGGATCATGACCCTGCGCAAAATAGCAAAGTCTCCCGCCCCATCTGCCCGTGCAGCTTCGATCATTTCTTTGGGAACCTGCATAAATGCCTGTCTTAACAGAAAGATACAAAACACACTGGCAATATTAGAGACGATAATCCCGGATAATGTGTCCAGCAGCCCCAGTTTGGCCACAATCACATAGCTCGGTACATACGTTGCCGCCGGGGGTAGCATATACGTCAGTAAAATAAGATTAAACAATAACGTTTTTCCTTTAAATTGCATTTGTGTCAGTGCATAAGCGATCATGCTTGATAGCACTAACTGAAAGAGCACAATCACCAAGGCGGTGAACGTACTATTATAGATGTAGAGTCCAAACGGTGCTAAATCCAGCGCTTCCTTAAAATTCCCCCATTGCGCAACACTCGGGAACCATTTTAATGGGATGGCAAATATTTCTTCCGGTGTTTTCAATGAACTTAGAAACATCCAAATTAAAGGGAATACCATCAAGATACCGAGTATGCTTAATAACACATAATTTACGATTGTCTTTGCTTTTGATTCTGCATTGTACATGTCGTATCCCCTCCTTAATAATGGACCCAGCGTTTGGACACGTAAAACATCGTTAGCGCTAAAACAGCAGTTAATAAGACAATAATCGTCGCGAGCGCTGTAGCTTGTCCCATATTAAATTGTTCAAAAGCCATTTGATAGTATAAATATAAGAGTGTCCTTGTGCTGCCCGCTGGTCCCCCCTGTGTCATGACTTGAATCTGGTCATAGGCCTGAATCGATTCAATCGCTGTCATAATTACTAAAAACAGGGTTGTTGGTGAGACAAGCGGAATGACAATAGTTCGTACTTTTTGCAGCCAGGATGATCCTTCCATATCGCTGACTTCGTAAAGATCTTGCGGGATTTTGGATAACGAATCCGAATAGAAAAGCATCGCCCATCCGGCATTTTTCCATACGGTAACAATGATGATCGCCCAGATTGCCGTATCGGAATCCTGTAACCATGCCGGCTGTGGTAAATGGAGCCAGCCTAACATCTGATTTAACAACCCAACATCCGGCTCATAAATCCATGACCATACAATTGACATCGCTACCATCGGCGTAATCCAAGGCGAAAACAGAAGTGATCGAAAAAAGGTAATCCCTTTTAACCCTTCTCGTAATAACAGCGCCAATAATAACCCGATCACAATCGTTGGAATGATCGTCCAGATACCAAAAACGAAGGTATTTTTTAATGCTTGATAAAACTCACTGCTGGTAAAGGCATTGGTATAATTATCCGCACCTACATACTCATAGGTTGGGCTAATATAGTCCCAGTCAGTAAAACTCAGCCACACGGATACAATCATTGGAATAAACCAGAAAACAAGTAGTGGGATCAGAGGGATTCCCAGGAAGAAAAAAAGTTTACCCGCTGTTTTCAACCGACTCACTGTGCCACCCCTTCCCTTCTATAAAGGGAATGACCACTCTTTGGATCGAATAGATGTATTTTATGTAAGGCGAATTCCAAAGATATGACGTCATTTTCCTTTACTTTCTGGTCCGGATCCAGGCGAATAACAAGCTCATTGCCGGCCACTTTTCCATGTACATTAAGGTCTGCACCCATTAATTCCACAAATTCTACTTCCATCGTTATTTCCGTATCTGTATCACTTAATCGGATATCCTCCGGACGTACCCCAACCACAACGTCACCCTGGTAATCAATGTTGTCTGGCAATCCACTTATTTCGCCTCCACCTGTCAGGGTAAGTTTATTGTCGGCCAGGACACCATTCATAAAATTCATCGGTGGTGCGCCCATAAAACTGGCAACAAAGGTAGTTTTTGGATGACGGTATACCTCTTCTGGTGTGCCAATCTGTTCGATGTAGCCATTATTTAAAACGACAATTCGAGTTGCCATCGTCATGGCCTCTGTCTGATCATGGGTGACATAAATGGTTGTCGTTTTCAATTTGCGATGTAAATTAATAATTTCTTTGCGCATTTGAATCCGCAGTTTGGCATCTAAGTTGGATAACGGCTCATCCATTAAAAAGATATGTGCGTTACGGACAATGGCTCGTCCAAGCGCAACCCGCTGCCGCTGCCCACCAGACAAATCTTTTGGCTTTCGTTTTAAGTAAGCGGTCAGCCCTAAGATCTCGGCTGCATGCTCCACCTTTTTTTGGATATCACGCTTTTTATACTTTCTAATTTTCAATCCAAAGGCAATGTTATCAAAGACCGTATAATGCGGAAATAACGCGTAATTTTGAAATACCATCGCAATATCCCGATCTTTCGGCGGCAGGTCGTTCACGAGTTTATCATCCATCCAAAGTTCGCCCCCGCTTATCCCTTCCAATCCAGCAATCATTCGCAGTGTGGTCGATTTCCCACATCCGGAGGGACCAACAAACACAATGAATTCATTTTCCTCGATATCCAAATTAAAATCATGGATTACCTTTTCACTTTTATCACTATACTTTTTCATAATATTTCGCATTTTTATTTTTGACATAGTCACGCTCACCTTTCCCGCTGCTTTTTATAATCGAAAACGGCATGCTTTTACAAAATCTCACAGACTAGTGAGTGAAGGAACGTACCTGCTTCATTTTGCATTCGTATGGATGAAGAGATCATGATAAGAGTGAATAATATGGTCTGCATGCCTGAAGTGACTCGATGAATGACTCGGCTCAGCGACAATACCAATACTAGCAGCCGTTCCGCTTTTTTTTCCAAGTACCATATCCCCGTCTGAATCTCCAATAATGATGGCCCGATCGGATGTAAGATTCAGTTGATCACAAGCCTTTTCAACCATCTCAGGAAACGGTTTGCCTACTGTCACCTGATCATGGCCAATAACGCTAGCAAAATAGGAATCTATCTTCAACGCCTTTAAATGGTCGATAGCCCGATCCTGATTATCCGATGTCACTACACCAAGTTTAATTGAACATGCTTTTGCCTCATCTAAAAATGACTGCAGACCAGTAATGGGCCGAATTTTTTCCTTCCATCCTGTCTGGCGATTCGTTTGTATGTATACATTCGTCACTAGTTCTAGCGCTTGATCCCACGAAATACCGAACGCATAAAGCTGATAAGCCAAAATCGTAACGATATCATCCATTGACCCAATCGCAAGCGGTCCTTTAGCATCCCAATCCCTTTCATTGCTATCATAGCCAATCGATTGGGAAAGGATATTTTTATATTCTTCAGGTAATTTCACAGTTGAAACAACACGTGTGATGAGTTCCTCTGCCCAGTTCACCCACAACGAACCGAAATCAATTAACGTCCCATCTTTATCGAATAGAATTCCATCAATATCATAGGCCTGATTATCCACGTTTAATTGAACCACGATTGCCCCCCTTTGCATCCTAACTTCATTTTATTAAAAATAAATTAAATGTTGTTAACAAACTTTACGTTTAATACCATAACGAATATATAATTTTATGTCAAACGTGTTTTTTATGCGTTTACCAATCCTTTTGAAGCTTTAACTTTATATTCGCAAGCATTCTTTAATAAATATGTGTAATAAGGATTTAACGACACTTATAATGTCCTAACCGGAAAATATGGCAATTATTCAGGCTATTCGACAGCTTACGCGCATTATTTCGACTTATTTCATTCATTTATCGAAAATAAAATTTTTTTGGGAATAAAGGAAGCAGGTAAAGACCACAGGGAAGCTGCTGCTTATTTGATAGTAGTTCAATTGATTTCTACAATTAAACTTGTTCAAGGGTCTACGTAGCATTAGAAACAAGCGGGAGCAGGCGCCAAGCAAGCGGGAAAGCGGGGATAATCGTGTGGGAACTGACGCCAAGTGACCGCTAGCTCATAGTGATCGACTCAATATTCATGAGAAAGGAATTTAGGATTTCTGCGCATTTGATCGTCTTTCCTGCAGCGGAGCGCACTTTTTCCGCGAACGCAAACCGGCCAAGACCACTGAAAAGTGATATGACTCGCTCTCTCCGTTTTAGACTCTGGCTTCGGGGCCGTCTTGGTGCGGCTTTGACCCGTTTCGAGCAAGCTCTCGCACGTTTTGATGCAGCTCCCGCACGTTTCGATGCAGCTCTCGCACGTTTTGGCGCAGCTCTCGCACGTTTCGATGCAGCTCCCGCACGTTTTGGCGCAATTCCCGCACGTTTCAGTGCAGTTCCCGCACGTTTTGGCGCGAATCTCGCACGTTTCGATACAGTTCCCGCACGTTTTGGCGCAGTTCCCGCACGTTTCGATGCAGATCCCGCACGGCTTGACGCAGTTTCCGCACGTTTCATTAGTAATCTCGAACCCGCCCCCCACGTCCCACCCATTTCCTACTTGACACACATCATCATAAGGGAGTACATTTATATAGTTCAAAAATAAACAGTTCATATACGAACCATATAACATTGGATGGTGTGTAACATGAATAAAGAAAATAATAAATTAGATCCAGCGATGGAATTAATGCATTCCTTTTGGAAGCTGCAAAAGAGCATGATGCATTGCTTCAAAATAACCGTGGCGAACAATGGGCTGTCCGTACCCATGTTTGTTGTGTTAATGGCCATTGCCCATCACGAAAAGGAAATGATGCAAAAAGATGTGCAGATGAAAACAAATTTTCCAAAAAGCACACTTAGTCAAGCGGTCGAGGGACTTGTTCAAGCCGGTTTAATTCAGCGGCAACAGCGGGAGGAAAACCGGCGGGAAATACATTTGTCCATCAGTCAAAAGGGCCGCGACTTGATGCAGCAGCTCCCTTCCCAGGACGACAGCATCCATTACAAATTTCGTCAGGCGGTGGAATCCTTGTCAGATCAACAAATGCAAGAACTGCTAGCGATAAATAAACAAATTGCATCTTATCTTTACGACGCAAGGAGCGATTCAACATGCTAAAACTATTAAAGAACATCAAGGTCTATAAATGGCTGATGTTGACCGTTTTCGTGCTCATGTTTGCGCAGGCCATGTCCGAATTATATCTGCCTACATTAATGGGTGACATCGTGGATCATGGCGTGGTCACCGGCGATGTCGGCTACATTTGGAAGATTGGTGGCGTGATGCTGCTGGTTGCGGCAATTGGTGTGACCGTATCCGTATTAGCCAGTTATTATTCAGCGAAAATAGCTATGGGGCTTGGCCGGGATATTCGGCGCAACGTATTTACCCATGTACAGGATTTTTCGCTAAAAGAATTCGACGAGGTTGGCACCGCATCGCTTATCACACGGACGACCAACGATATTACCCAAATTCAGCAGGTGCTGATGATGCTGTTGCGAATGGTGATTATGGCGCCATTCATGATGATAGGCGGAATTATTATGGCCGTCTCCAAGGATGCCAAACTGTCGCTGGTGATTGTCGCCACCATGCCTGTTTTAGCGGGGGCAGTCATCCTGATTATGAAAAAAGGAGTTCCACTTTTTAAAGCTGTCCAGGAAAGATTGGATAAACTAAATAGGGTGATGCGGGAAAATCTCACTGGCGTGCGTGTCATTCGGGCATTTCATCGCGAGGAACAAGAAGCAGATCGCCTGCAGGATGCCAATGCCAATTTGACCAATGTTTCGATCAGGGTGAATAAGCTCATGGCGTTCATGATGCCAACGATGATGCTGCTGATGAATATGACAATCGTTGCCATTATTTGGTTTGGCGGGATACGAATTGATCACGGCGGCATGCAAATTGGCGATCTGATGGCATTTATTCAATATGTGATGCAGATTATGTTTGCATTAGTGATGGCTTCGATGATGTTTGTCATCGTCCCACGTGCATCGGTCTCAGCCAACCGGATCAATGCCGTGCTCGAACAAAAACCAAGCATTTATGATCATGGCAAGCATTCGGCAGACAAATTACCTGGGACACTGGAATTCGATCATGTTTCCTTTCGTTACCCAGGTGCAGAGGAACCCGCTTTATCTGATATCAGTTTTACGGCTAGGCCTGGGGAAGTAACGGCAATTATCGGTGGAACTGGCTCAGGCAAATCAACACTGGTCCATTTAATTCCACGTTTTTATGACGCTACAAGCGGGACGATACGTGTAAATGGTACTGACATTCAAGCAGCAACACAGGCCGAAATCCGTTCCAAAATTGGGTTTGTCCCACAACAGGCAACGCTTTTCACTGGTACCATTGCCGATAATATCCGCTTTGGAAAAGAAGATGCCACAACCGAGGAAATCATGCATGCCGCAACCATTGCTCAGGCTGACGAATTTATCCAAGACATGGAGAACGGCTATGAAACCAATGTGGAGCAAGGTGGAACCAATGTATCCGGCGGGCAAAAACAGCGCTTGTCCATTGCCAGAGCGCTTGTCCGCAAGCCAGATATATACTTGTTTGATGATAGTTTTTCGGCACTTGATTACCGTACGGATGCGAATTTACGCGCAGCCTTGAAAACAGAAACCAATCAGGCTACCGTCCTAATTGTTGCCCAACGCGTCAGTACGGTACTCGATGCAGATCGAATTATTGTCCTTGATCATGGCCATGTAGCCGGTATTGGCATCCACAAAGAATTGGTAAAATCCAATGACGTCTACCGGGAAATTGTTGCATCACAGCTTGGAGAGGAGGAGATCGCATGAGTAAAGATACCTCCCGCGGACATGGCGGCATGATGGTGTCCGGGCAAAAGCCAAAAGATTTCAAAGGTACATTTAAACGTCTATTATCCTATTTAAAACCGCGTCGAAAACGGTTGATTCTCGTATTTTTCGCCGCCATATTCAGTACCATTTTCATGATTTTAGGTCCAAAGATCATGGGAAATACGATAACGGAATTGTTTGAAGGAGCATATGCCAAATTGCAGGGCGTTCCTGGTGGCGGTATTGATTTTGCGAAAATCGGGCAAATGTTGTTATTACTTGCGGGGTTATATGTCGTTAGTAATCTATTTAATTTGCTGCAGCAGTACCTAATGGCTAGCGTGGTCCAGCGTACAGTCTATGACATGCGGACGGATGTATTTTCCAAATTGAAAAAACTGCCGCTCAAATACTATGATGGACACGCACATGGGGACACGTTAAGCCGGGTAACGAATGACATTGATACAATCGCCAACACCCTGCAACAAAGTTTGACACAATTTATCCGCTCGATCATTACGATTGTCGGAATCATCATCATGATGTTAACCATCAGTCCCTTATTGACCCTGATTGCACTCGTTAGCCTGCCATTATCCGTGTTTGTGATCAAGCCATTTTTGAAAAAGTCACAGCGGTACTTTGCCAAGCAGCAGCGAACATTGGGCAACCTCAATGGCCATATCGAGGAAATGTATACCGGCCATCAAGTAGTAAAAGCATTTGGACAGGAACGTAAATCCCAGCAAACATTTGACTTGGTAAATGAGGAACTTTACCAGACTGGAAAAAGCGCCCAATTTATTTCCGGGATTATTATGCCGGTGATGTCGTTTATCGGGAATTTGAGTTATGTGTTAATTAGTATTGTAGGTGGTGTATTGGTTACCCAGCGCGTCATCTCGATTGGGGATATCCAGGCATTCATTTCCTATTCAAAGCAATTTAGCCAGCCAATCACCCAAACGGCCAACATTGCAAATATCGTCCAGGCCACAGTTGCCGCCGCCGAGCGTGTTTTTGAACTGCTGGATGAGGAAGAAGAAGTGAAGGAAACGCCATCCCTTGGCACAGATCGAGCCAAGACCAGAGGAGAAGTTGCCTTTGAACATGTTGACTTTGGGTATGGCCAGGAGCTGCTCATCAAGGATATGAATATTCATGTTTCACCGGGTCAGACGGTGGCCATTGTCGGTCCTACTGGTGCTGGAAAAATCACCTTGATCAACTTGCTCATGCGTTTTTACGAGGTTAACGATGGGAAAATCACCATCGACGGTAAAGATATAACAACCATTTCCCGGGGTGAACTTCGTCGCAGCTTTGGCATGGTACTGCAGGACACGTGGTTGTTCAACGGAACCATTAAAGAAAACATCGCGTACGGAAAAGATCATGCGAGTGAATCGGAAATCATGGCTGCCGCCCGCGCTGCACGTGCAGATGATTTTATTCGCACACTGCCGGATGGCTATGAGACGGTATTGAACGAAGAAGCATCAAATATTTCTCAAGGACAAAAGCAGCTCTTAACCATTGCCCGTGCCATCCTGGCTGATTCACCAATCATGATCTTGGATGAAGCAACGTCCAGTGTCGACACACGAACAGAGGTATTTATCCAACAAGCAATGAATGAATTAATGGAAGGAAGAACAAGCTTCGTGATTGCACATCGCCTTTCCACCATTCAAGAAGCTGACCTCATCCTTGTGATGGATAAAGGAACCGTCATCGAGCAAGGAACACATCAAGAACTGCTAGACCAAAACAGATTTTACGCAGACTTGTATCACAGCCAATTCTCAGACAAAAGAGTAAGTTAATCAAACCCAGCCTCCTTTTTAGGGAGGCTGGGTTTAAAAGCTAGGCCTAGCTTTTTTAGGGAAGCTGCTGAAAAAGTGAAATAGATTCGTTTGAAAACATCTGTATCCTGGACGTTTCTGGCTTGCTCTCGCACGTTTCGGCCTTGTTCCCGCACGTTTCTGGCTTGCTCCCGCACGTTTCGGCCTTGTTCTCGCACGTTTCAAGCCTGCTCTCGCACGTTTCGGCCTTGTTCCCGCACGTTTCAAGCCTGCTCTCGCACGTTTCGGCCTTGTTCCCGCACGTTTCAAGCCTGCTCTCGCACGTTTCGGCCTTGTTCCCGCACGTTTCAAGCCTGCTCTCGCACGTTTCGGCCTTGTTCCCGCACGTTTCAAGCCTGCTCTCGCACGTTTCGGCCTTGTTCCCGCACGTTTCAAGCCTGCTCTCGCACGAATTTCCGAAACGTGGCCGGAGCTTGTCCAAATCGGGACACAGGTCACGCGCGATACGGGATGGCCCTCCCTCCAAACGAGACACAGGCCGTGCCATACGAGTCTAACCTCACGATCTCCCACAGCATTTTTTATATTTTTCCCACTACCACAAGGACATGGATCATTCCTGCCTACTTTTACTTGTTTTTTACTACTCTCGCCTAAAGGTGGTCTGCTTGCTGGTAATGGCCTTAATGTCTCTTGGTTACGCAATTCAGATGACATATAGCCTTTAAGAAACCATTCCCTTGTATGATTCATCAAGTCAATCACTTGATTCATTAAGGCTTGAACGGACTCCATACTGGTAAATTCAAGTGTGCCCCCTAAAAATTGCAGAACATCATTGGGACTATCACCTATTCTTGTAGCATACACACATTCTTCGACCAAACCGTCCGCTTCTTGCTTATTCATTTCATAATTTTGAGTAAGAAAATGAACGAATTGCACATAGCTTTTGTTTCGTTCCACAAAACCTGGTTCACCGGCCTTCATAAGTTGTCCTTTCTTAAATGGGTAGAAAGGCAGGTCCTTTCTCATCTGATGTTCCTTTTTTACCCTTTTTGGATCAAACACCCTAATATTTGAGAAACCATCTTCATCAGAATGGAAAACATTATGATAGGAATTGACACGATGCATCACCGTCAAATATGTTGGAATGTCAAGTGGTGTTCCGGTATACATTTTCACCATTTCTTCCAATTTAAATATACTTAATGTTCCATAGTAATATAAGAGTCCAAGGGTCAGCTTAATCCATTCCGTATTCCTTTGCACAATAGAAGTTACATTAGGATCACTTTCTAGTGGCAATACTGAATCGATCAACTCATCCGGTAACGCCAATACCTTTTTCCCTGCAAATGTACCGGAATAAACGATGCCACTCGTTCGAAAGTATTCTATTTGATCTTTGTTTAAATTGGGGAATGTATGGTAACCACCGTTCCGCGCAATTTCGGTTAGAATATGGAAACGCTCCACGTCCAACTACAAGCACATCTGCCTCAATTTTCCCGGTATCTTTTCTTGTAAAAGTGCGATTAATTCTGCTTTCTTCAAGCCGCTTGCATTTTTTATATCTAATTGTTTCCTGATTTCATCCAGTTCATATTTCGTATATTTATTCAATCCATCATTGAGCGTAAAAGGAACTCAATTTTTTGTCAAAGCGTTTTATCCCGCTTATCTTCCATATCCCTTTGCATCTCTTTTAACCCCGCCAATGCATCCATTAACTTTTCCTGTACTTCATTATCTACCTTTTCATCCAAGTATCTCACCCCTAGTAACTGTTGGTATGCTTCATTAATTGTATCATGAATGAACATTCGTGTTGGATAATGCATTCCTTTTTGCAAGTTCAATAGTTCCCTTCATTATTAACACTTTTACTTTCTATCAAACCTAGCGTGCGACTTCCAAATTTAATGGTGCTCTCAACCGTTCTAATCGGAACCTCTATCAAATTTGATATGCTCCCGCCCCTTCTATCAACAAACAGTGCGAGATAGAGAGACGTTTGTTCATATACTGCTTTTTAATCCTTGGTACTTAAGAATGATTTCCTTCTCAACTGGTTTACCCGGCCTCATTTACGTTAATTATGATAGTAACCTTGAATCGGAAAGGAGCAATATAATGACACGCAGGATTTTCATGCTATTTCTATTAACTATTGCAATTGTTTTAACGGCATGCAGCGGGAACGCAGATAAGGATAATAGCAACAAGAAGGACACCACGGATAAAGAGGAAACGGCTACTCAACAAGACAAGGATGCGCAAAAGGTTCAAGTTGACTTGAATAATGGGGAAGATGAATCAGTTGGTACCGCGACATTAACGCAAGACTCGGATGGAGTGGAAATTACACTTGAAGGCGAAAATCTCCCAAAAGGCACCCACGCTTTTCATATACATGAGAAAGGCCAATGCGAAGCACCAGCCTTCGAATCAGCGGGAGGGCATTTCAATCCTGATGATACGAAACATGGGTTCGATGCCTCAGACGGGCCGCACGCTGGAGACATGCCAAATATTGAAGTTGGAGAAGATGGCACCGTAAAACAATCATTTCTTGTAAAAAATGTCACGTTAAAAAAGGGTGAAAAGAACTCTCTTTTACGTAATGACGGGACCTCTCTCGTCATTCATGAAGGTGCTGATGATGGAAAATCACAACCAGCAGGAGATGCTGGTGACAGACTGGCCTGTGGACCCATAAAGTGAAACTTCACTTAGTGGAGGCCAATAAACTTAAAGAATCTTGTGCAGGCATCGCCACAGGACGTGACAATGCCTGCCTTTCCTTCCCAAATGACGACGATTCAGACAGATTCGTAGTCCCACTTGAAAAAAAGGAGATAATTCAATAAGGCTGCTGAATAAGTGAAATTGACTTGCTCTCCCCGTTTTAGACTCAGGATTCGACCCGTCTTGACGCGACACAGGTCCATCTTGACACAGTTCCCGCACGTTTCGGCGCTGCTCTCGCACGTTTCTGTACAGTTCTCGCATGTTTCGGCGCGGCGCCCGCACGTTTCGACGCTGCTCCTGCCCGCTTTCGACCAAGTAGGTCTCAATTAAATCTCCCTATTTGCCTAACAAGATTCCTAAAGTGACCGCATCATCCGAAACCCATATCCAACCGTCCGTTTCTCCCATTTTCGCTGCACATATCTCACTGTTGCTCCCTGCACTGGCGCAATGCGCGGCAATGGTCCGCTCGAATCACTAGGCGCAGCTGTTTCCGAGGAGAACTCATAATTCTGATTCATCCCTTGTATGCCCTTCAACAATTGGTCATACGCATCCACACCAGCGAGCTGCTTGGCGGAATAACCCGCAACACGAAGATCCCCGCTCACATGCTTTTCATTTATTTTTGCTACATATTGCTTCATGACCTGAACGTCATTTTCAATATTTTCCATCATGGCCGTTTGATCGGTATCATAGGCATGCAGCTTTTCAACCGCTTCATAAATCTGACTTCTTCCTTGCGTTAATGTAAACAGGAATTCTTCATCATCTACATAAGGAAGCGAAACGATATCTTTTACCGACTTAAGTAACGCATTCGTTTCATCGGTCAAATGAATGGTCACTTGCTCCGCCTTTTTCAACCCGTCTACCAAATCACCCTCCAAAAACTGTTGATGGATATAACCATCTTCATCGGGTTCCAGATCCAGCAGCCGACTCTCCATGCGGTGCAACACATCCCGATAATCCACAATAAACCTTTCCAGAAACAACAAAAAAGGCAGATGTAGTTCCTCATAAAACGAACGAATTGCCTGCGCACCCTTCCCACGAAAGGAATCATCCAGCATCACAACCGCCTTTACCCGCTCCTGCAGTTGTTTCACCTGATCTTCCAACCTATATAAACGATCCTTCGTATTCCTAATCCCCTTCAGTAAACCACCCACATGCAAAACCTTCATATAAACCAACACCCCCAAATACCTTACAGAACATAAGATCAGTTCCTCTTGGGCACGGTCTCTTGTCCCAGTTACGCAAAAGCTGTTCTCTCTCTTTTTCACAGCTACTTTGCAAAACTATTTTATTAATTCTATCTATATTATATGGTAAATACCTGCCATTTCGAAAGGGGTAGAAGGTACTGTTTTTTTCTATAGCTTGTGAAATGTCCAACTTTTTTACAAACAGAATGGAACAGAAGGTCATTTCAGGCGGGACAAGCAACTTATCCGGAACCAACGAAAACACCCTGCTGTCAAGCATGATTGGTTCGCTGTGCGCTCGATCTACTTTCTGGTCGGCTTGATCAACTTTGTACCTTACCGATCTACTTTACAAGCTATCCGATCTATTTTCACATACATACAATCATAAATCATGCAAAATACCCGGTACCAGAAATAACCCGCTCCGCACACATCCAAGTCATTTCCAAGCAAATTGGTTGAATTAAAGTTGCCGATAGGATAGGCTTCACATGGAACGATACATCCAGCAAACATAGCTAGATGCATAAGACTTAAACCACTGATCGGGCACTCCAATCATGAATAAGCCATAAAAGCAAATGGTTCTATATAGAAAAGAGGTTATCCTATTGAAACTTGTCGGAATTTCAGGAGCGTTGGCCGGTGAAAAAACATCGCTTGCTGTCAACGATGTGTTGGTCGCGGCTAAATTAATCGACCCATCCATACAGACAAAATTGATTGACTTAAGGGATTACGAGGTGGAGTTTTCGGTTGGTGCTCCTTTAGTTGATTATAACGAGGATACGTGGGATGTCGTGAATACGATAGCGTCTGCCGATTTCCTGGTATTTGGCACCCCTATTTATCAAGCATCCATTTCTGGTGCATTAAAAAACCTGTTAGACCTTTTCCCCGAGAATGCTTTCAAATATAAAGTAACCGGAATCGTAGCCACAGGCTGGTCCAACAAACATTTCCTTGTACCAGAATATCAATTAAAGCCGATCCTATCTTATCTAAAAGGATTAGTGCCAACAGGGAATGTCTTTATCCAAAATGATGCCTTTAACGAAGAAAGTGAGGAAATTATTGATCGTACTGTTGCCAAGCGAATTCAAAACCTCGCCAACGAAATGATTTATTTGCAACGTGGGATCAATAATAGGTGATCGCTTGTTTTTGCAGGAAAAAGTTTGACTGAACTTAAGTCATTTGTACAGTCTGCTGTCGCACGTTTCAAGCCTGCTCTCGCACGTTTCAGGCCTGCTCCCGCACGTTTCGGACTTGTTATCGCACGTTTCAGGCCTGCTCTCGCACGTTTCGGACTTGTTATCGCACGTCTCAGGCCTGCTGTCGCACGTTTTGGACTTGTTCCCGCACGTTTCTGGTCTGCTGTCGCACGTTTTGGACTTGTTCCCGCACGTTCCAGGCCTGCTCTCGCACGTTTCAGCCCGTTTTCTTCTAAACGATTATGAAAGGTATTTTTTCAGTGATCTCAAAACTTGAAGTGGTAGTCCTACAGCCACAGGATTTAGCAGGCTAAAGCACATATTTCTTGATTGCCTTTGCTACCCCGCTTTTATCATTCGAATCGGTCACCGCATCTGCCACTTCCTTTAATTGCTTTGTTGCGTTTCCCATCGCCACACCAAATCCCGCAGCTTTTATTAAACGGAAATCGTTCATATTATCCCCGATCGCCATTACCTCTTCCATCGTTATCCCTGTATGCGCACAAACTTTTCGGATACCAGATTCTTTCGTTTTTCCTTTTGGACCAATCTCAATATTCGTTGAAGAAGAACTCGTCATTTCTATCGCCGGCAAAGTCTGTACCTGTTCCCTGATTTTTTCTAAAATATGTACATCACGATGCCGCATGCCAAATTTAAGCCAATCCTTTGTAAGCATTTCCTTTGTCCAGTGGCGCTTTCCAACCAGACCATCCACATGATATCCCCAAAAATTTGCGTCATATGATCCTGCAAGTTGGTGCAAGGCGCGAATATCATTTATAGGAATAATCGATCGTTCCAGTAATTCACCTGATTCCCCCCATACCTCTGCTCCATTCACCAATACTATGGGCGCATGCAATCCTAATGTTTTTTGATACTTCCCAACCCGTTGCCTACCCCTGCCAGTGGTGAAGACCACCATAACTCCCGCCTGTATTGCCCGATTGATCCATTTCTTATTTTTGGCAGAAATCCGTTTATCGAACGAAAGCAGTGTTTCATCTAAATCAATCGCTACTAAACGATAACGAACCATCCAATCCCTCTCTTCTACTGTAAAACTGATATGCCTAGCCCCCAAAAGGCTGCATCATATTTGTGAAGACTTTCATAATTTATTACTATGCATCGTATTCACGTTAATGTGGGGACAAGTCAAGTACCCTGCCACAAAAAAGCGATTGAACTTCTCGTCCCATGATCAACTTTCATGCTGACTCGATCGACTTCTTGACCAACTCGATCAACTTTGTCTCCAGTTCACTTTTTCTTGGACGAAGTAATTATCCCGTCAATAATCATCACAGGAGAAAAACCAATCACGTTTCGCATATTTGACAACGCTTTCAAAATATGGTTTAATATTAGATACTTTCATCACAAATAACGAATTGGGCCATGGAGATCCACACCGAACTTTCCTTGTTTGGAAAGCGCGTTTTGTGGGTCATATTTTTTTATTTGGTTTCATATGCTTGTAAGATGGGAATACATTGATTCAGCATTTTTCGTATAATGATCTGGATTCTCTCTATCAATTTAGCAAAGGGGTGAAATAATGCTGATCCGAGACAATTACTACGATCATAAACGCGGGCAGATTCAACAGCTTGTTTTGGAAGTATTGGATAACCTGCAGCAAATGATGGAGCACTTTGATACGTATTTGGTCAAACCAACAAATGACAATAAGGCGTTTATTTTAGAAAACGAAGACTACATTGATTCTAACGAAAAGAAAGTAGAAAAATATATTTTAGAAATTATTTCACTGGAGCAATTGGACACATCCGCAATCAAATGGTTGTTTGCCATGAGCCGGATCATTCGCGAACTGGAGCGGGTTGGTGATCAATTAACCAATATTATTACGATTAGCGATGTCATCGACACAAACATCCTACGCCCAATGATTCGATCATTTTTTGATTATGAAAAAGACATGATGACCTGGCTGACAGCCGGCATTCAGGATGATAATGCCGAAAAGCTTCATGACGTTATGTCACATGATGCCTATGTTAATCATTTAAACAAAGAGACTTACCAGGATTTGGTAGATTTAATTAATGAAGATGAGCAGTTAACCGAGAGTAGATTGAAGATGGTTATTATTAGCCGGTTTTTGGAACGGATCGGGGACCATTTGGTTAATGCGGCACGAACCTATAAAGATGCCATTGAGGTGTATCAGTGATTGGCATGCGAGTGGTGGAGCAATCCTTATTTTAGGAAAGTTACGAGCATGTTTGGGGAGGTTGTCCATTTTTTCGTGATGGTACTGCACCGACTCAGGAGAGAATCTATTAATCTCGAGCGAAAACTGATTGATTTTGGGCCACGTCATACTTTTTCGGGCGGCATATGGCCAATTTCGAGACACAATCGCGTTTCTCGGGCGGCAACAACCCAGTTCGGAACTACAATCGCACGTTTTCGGGCGGCAACAACCCAGTTCGGAACCACAATCGCACGTTTTCGGGCGGCACGCAGATGGTTCGGCCAGGGAAACGTACGCTATCGAAATCCAACGATGAGATATAATCGCGAAATAACATCTTCTACGCTTTGAAACGGCAATTGTTTCCATCTTGCAAACCACATAGCAATTAAGGAGTATTAGATAGAAAGAGGAATTATAATGTTAGCTAGTATATTAGGATTTTTTGGCGGCTTAGGGATCTTCCTTTATGGCACGCATCTATTAAGTAACGGCTTGCAAAAAGTCGGGGCATCGAAAATGCGCAAGTCCCTCGCTGCCATGACAAATACACGATGGAAGGGCATTTTAAGCGGAATTGGTGTGACATTTTTCCTGCAAAGCAGCACGGTCACAAACATTCTGGTAGTCGGCTTAGTAAGCGGCTCGATCATCACGCTGTCGCAAGCATTTGGTATTGTGCTTGGATCTGCGATTGGGACAACGCTTACGGTACAAATTTTAACGTTTGATGTAGCAAAGTATGCATCCATATTCATTTTTTTGGGAGCTATTTCCATTATTTTCTTGAACAAAAATATCTGGAAATCGATCGGCCAAATTGCACTCAGCATTGGCTTTATTTTCTTTGGGATCGGTGTAATCACGTCTTCCCTGGAACCGTTGAGCGAAAATGCCAATGTCCTGCACTTTCTGGTTACGCTATCAGATAAACCAATTTTATTCGCGCTCATTGGCATGGTTTTCACCGCACTCATGCATAGCAGTGCCGCGATGATTATTATCGGAATTGCTTTTGTCACTTCAGGTGTGCTTACACTGCCAGCTGTTTTACCACTCGTTCTCGGGGCAAATGTTGGGGCAACCCTGCCTGTGGTCGTCTCCAGTTTATCCTCGCAATTGGAAGGAAAAAAACTGGCCATATTTTATTTTTTATTTAAAGGCATCGGCGTCATCATCGCCATGTCGCTGCTTTCGTTTATAACAGGGTGGGTAGATCTATTACCCGGCGATCCCGAGCGGCAAATTGCCCACTTTCATACCATATTTAATATTGCGATTGCTATGTTGTTCTTCCCATTCTTACCATGGATTGCCCAACTATTCAAACGGATTTTCCCGCAGCAGTCAGCGGTACCTGAATTTCAAATTCGGCTGGACGAGGGGCTGTTAGCCGTACCGGAAGAAGCGTTAATTAGCAGCAAGGATGAGATTTTCCGATTGGCGGAAATGGTCCGGGAAAATATGATTAATCAGTTAAAAGGATACATTGATGGCACCGTTACGAAAGAAGACATTGACAAAGTGGAACAAACGATTGATGCCTCGTATGTCCAGATACAGCAATACCTGTTAAAGCTTGGACAGCGCGACTTATCAAGCACCCAGTCCAACGAAGAAGTGAAGCTGTTAAACATTTTGAATGATATTGAACACATTGGCGACATTGTCATCCGGTTTATTAGTAAAGCGGAGAAAGTTAGTGAAAAGAATATTTCATTAAGCGGAAAGGATCAAGGCCAACTAACCGAATTGCTCGGATATATCGAACAATCTTATGCAGACTCATTAACAGCATTTAAGGAAGATGACCGGAAAATAGCACGGAAAAACATCCAAACCCAGTCGACCATCAACCAATTTGAAAAGGACGCGAAATTCGAACACTTTAACAACCTGATCACCAAACAAGAACATAACCCAGACATCAGCGCCGTTTACCTGGACATCGTCAACCAGCTCATGCAGGTTTATCATCATAGCATGAACATCTCACGTACGGTGTTAGGACTGATTTAGAGGCTCGGCGAGGTTACGGAATTTGTAATTAAACTTGACAGGATAAAGTGAAACTTCATTCAGTGGTGGTTTCCTTTTCTCCCCCGCACCGATAGGAGACCACTGAAAAAGTTCCTTTCGTAATCGTTTGGAAGAGGGCCGGGCCGGAAACGTGCGAGCGCCGACCCGTATCGTGCGGGGATGCGGCCGAATCGTGCGGGAACTGACCCGAATCGTGCGGGAATACGGCCAAATCGTGCGGGAACTAACCCGAATCGTGCGGGAACCGGGCCAAATCGTGCGGGAACTAATCCGAAACGTGCGGGAATACGACCAAATCGTGCGGGAGCTGACCCGTATCGTGCGGGAACTAACCCGAATCGTGCGGGAATACGGCCAAATCGTGCGGGAACCGGCCCGAAAACGTGCGAGCGCCGGCCCGTATCGTGCGCCAGCAAATACGAAATGTGTGGGATGCGTGTCTATTTCATTTTTCAGCAGCCTCCATCGGATGAAGCAGTTAGCCAGTTTATTATGTCTAACCAAAGAGAAGTAATCTTGTCCTTGAGGAGGGCGGTTACTTCTTTTGGTTTAGGAACGACAATGGTTATAATCAACGTAAGCGTAGCTATTTGTACCAAGCCGGCTGATGAATCATGGGTTTTCTTTAACAAACAGCCCATACTTCCGCTGAAACCGCTCTATTATCCGAATCCACGACGTACTAAACAATGCCAGAAAGAACACATTTGACAGCCCATGGGCAAGGTCAAACCAAAAGCTGGCACTATAATAGGCAAGCAGTTCTGCCCAGTTAAATTCCTGCATCAAGCCAAGAACAACCCACAAGTTCATAAACCACCCGAAGATAAATCCCATGACAAACCCATAGATGCATCTTCCAACGATGTGTTTCATCAGCCATCGATTGCGCATCAGACCGGCAATGAGCCCAATCATTCCCCAAGCGTACATTTGCCACGGTGTCCATGGTCCTTGCCCTAAAAAAAGATTGGAAACAATGGCGGCTAAGACACCAACAACGAAACCACTTTGTGGGCCTAATACAATGGCCGTTACAATAATCACAAATGTGGTTGGCTGTACACTCGGTAATGATGCAAATGGAACACGACTCACGGCCGCAATTGCTCCTAAAATGGCCAGCATCACCAATTCTCTGCTTGTCAATTTCTGCTTGGCAAATCGAGCCATAAATGGTGTAAATGAAGCGATCATAATCAATAAGCTAAAGATGAGATAATGACGGGAGCTGAGTAATGTAAACCCTATTAGCACAATAAGAAGTAAGATAGCTAATCCGATCAAATATTTTTTTGTAAACGCCATTTTCGTTTTGCCTCCTGCAATGTAACGACAGTTGGAACGTCCATTTTTCGCGTTATTCGATTCATAACCGTTGTATAGTACATGTTTTCCTGAAAAAATTGTCTCGTATTCTCTGTTACCGTAATATCCCCTTGAAAAATCATACTGCATCGTGTTGCATAGGAAGCGGCGAATTCCACATCATGTGTTACCATCATAATGGTCATCCCCTCTTCCATCAGGGATTGTAAGGTGGTACCTAATTTTTCTTTTGCTTGGGGATCGAGTCCTTTTGTTGGTTCATCAATGAGTAAAATAGATGGGTTAACTAATAGTGCGCCAATCAGCGCTGCTTTTTGCCGTTCCCCACCACTCAAATCATACGGATGACGATCCTTGAAGGATGCAAACTGAAATTTATCCAACCACGTTTCAATAACTGTTTCTGCATTTTCCATTCCAAAAGCGTCTGCAATGGAACGGTATTCTTTCATAAGGCTATCCTGAACAAAAAACAAAGCAGGGTCTTGCGGAAGATATCCGATTTGACCTGCATCGATTCTTTTTTGTTTTTTTCCGTTGAACGTTACGTATCCATGCTGCGGCTTGACGATACCACTGATAACCTTTAATAAGGTCGACTTTCCTGAGCCATTGGCGCCAAGGATGGCATGCCATTCTCCCCTGGCAACCGACATGGACAGGTTATTCAAGACAAGTGGTGTGTATCGATCATATTGAAAATCAATTTCCTTTAGTTGCAAAAAATCTTTATGATGATCTTCATTAACTGTAGCTGCCTGTTGTTCTGATAAATTCGTTTCCATAATCTGTTGCCGATCAAGCCATTGTTTCGTACCTTTCACATTTACTGGGATACATTCAGGCTGTACCTCATCACTATAATTTAAATAAACCTTCGACGTAATAGGCAAATATTGTTGAAGGTTAGATTGACTGGAAAGTTGACGAATCACCTCTTTGGGTGCATCAAAATGGGTAATATAACCTCCTTCCAGTACCATCACCTTATCTGCTATCGAAAACAATTCTTCTAATTGATGCTCGACGACAAGAATGGTAATACCAAATTCATCGTTTACGCGTTCTAATGTATGGAAAAACTCCCTGGAGGCAATCGGGTCCAATTGCCCTGTTGGTTCATCAAGCAATAAAACTTCTGGATCTAAGAGTAGAACAGAAGCAAGATTAAGAAGCTGCTTCTCTCCTCCAGATAATTCATGGGTTTTTTTGGCCAACAAATGGTTTAAGTCGAAAAAGTGTACCATCTCAGCAACCTTTTTACGCATTTCAGCCGTCGAGCAGCCAATATTCTCTAACCCAAATAAGAGTTCATCCATGACATTTTCCATCACGATTTGATGATCGGGATGCTGAAATACCATCCCGATATCCTTTGCCCGTTTGACAGCGGGATGGTTTTCCAGTTCTTTTCCTTTATATAAAATATGTCCATGTCTCCTACCGTGAGGAGCGATATCATGCTTGATTAATTGTAGAAGTGTTGATTTCCCACTGCCGGATGGTCCACAAAGAACAATAAACTCCCCCTTATTGACGGAAAAATTAATGTTCGTTACCGCGCTTGTTTGTGCATCCGGGTAGGCAAACGTGATATTTTTCGCTGATAAAATTTCCACTTGATGACTTCCTTTCCCTCTGCCAAATTAGGAAAGCCGATAAGAAATATCCACATAACCATAAAGATATTTTTCCACTCCGTCTTCCAGATCGTTTCCAACTCTGGTAACAGCTGGAGTGTCCCCGCATTTATCCGCCAACCATAGAGCAACATGAGACTTAAAACGATGAAATAACCAAATGCTATCCAGTCTCTTCGCTTCATCTCATACGCCTGATAGTTACTTCTTTTCTGCAGGCCATACCCTCGTGCTGTCATGGAGTCTGCAGCCTGGATGGAATCTTCCAGCGAACCCGTTAGTAGCATTTGTACTAATTGCATTCCATTTTTGGCACGTCTCGGAATCGACCCTTGCTTTAGCGATAATCCCTTGACGGTCTGAATCATTTCCATTTCTTTTATTTTTCGTTGCAAAACCGGGACAAATCTCATGGAAAGCATAATCAAAAGCGCCCATTGCGGAATGACCCTGGAAAATAAATATAAAAATTTGTCCGCGGGTATGACGATATTGAAGGTAACAAACAGAGCTAAAATTCCTGCCAGCGTCGAGGCAATCATCACACCTTGAATAATCGCTTCTAACATAACTGGATTATCAAATAAATAGAATAGGATATGGTTGCCCCGCCGATTAAAGATTGGTGTTAGGACAAGGATAAACAAGCTCATGAGCACAATAGCCCAACACCATTTTTTTAATCTCTGTCCCTTATCAAGCAAAAAGTTAAACCAAATAATGAGAATCAATGCGACCAGAAGGAAAATAGGGTGCTGATACAGCATCAGCCCAGCTATAACCAGAACATAATAGAGAAATAGAATAAATGGATGATAGGAACGAATTCCTCTTACCAATCCTCGGAGTCCTCCAAATAGTTCGTAGTATAGTTCCAATTGATCGCGTCCCCTGGTTTAATTGGCCATATCCCTGCACTTCGGTCAATCATTTTTCCATTTACCCGGATATGCCAGCCACTCAGTTCTCCCTCATCAAACTCATACAAATTGTCGATTCCCTCCACGTAAGCAGATGCCTTCGATCCCCGAACACTAATTTGAATCCCTTTTTCCTTTAAAATCTTCCGCGTGACATCTAACACCATATCTCCATCTTTCATCGGAACGTTTGTATCCGATAAGATAGTCCCTTTGACATCACCAGTTGTAACGGAAACTGTAACTGTTTTTGGAGGCGTCTTCTTTGTTTTTTCTGGCTGTTTTTTACTTTTATCCTTTTTGGAATCTTTTTTTGTATCCTGCTTTGAACTTTGCTTTGAAGCCTGTTTCGTTTCTTTTTTAGATGTGTTTTTTGAAGCCGGTTTTGATTCTTGTTTTCCCGCTTGCTTATCTTTAGTAGAACTAGCAGAATTACTATTGCTTTTACTGGACGAATGAGAAGATTTTGTATCATTCGTTTTGCTATCCTTTTCGGATGATGAACTAGATTTAGAATGGGATTTACTTTCACTTTCACTTTTTTTATTTTCATCGTTTTTATCTTGCTTATGAGAGGTATGTGCATCTGATTTGGAATCCGCTGTCTTTTTCTTCTTATCATTCGTTTTATCAACCGATTTTGCTGTGCTTTCCTGACTGCTGTCTTCACTTGTTACATGATGGCTATCTGCCTCTGATCCAGTCTTACTTGTCCCACAGCTTACTAAAAGCGCAAAAAAGATCCCAATCATGATAAAAATGAATAATCTCTTTTTCACTAGAATACGCCCCTTTTTTGGGTAACCCTATGAACACTGGGTTACCCAACATATAAATTATAACTTGGCAGATTTTCTTCTTTTGATAACCAGGAGAACCGCTCCCACCATCACGAACAATAACCCTATTAATAAATAATTGAACATTGTTGTCGCTGTATTTGGTAATTTATTGCCAGAATCACTTCCGGGTGTTCCATCATCGTTTGAAGCTGGTACTAGGGTATTATTATTATCATTATCATCATCGTTAGCCTGGTTATCACCACGATCGATACCATTATCGTTTGGATTTGTTAAATTCCCTGGTTTTTCTGGATTCGGATCCGGGTTCGTTGGATTCTCTGGTTCCTCTGGATTTGGATCTGGTTTAATTGGATCCTTTGGTTCTTCCGGATTTGGATCAGGCTTTGATGGATTCCCTGGTTCCTCTGGATTCGGATCCGGTTTTGTTTGATCACCTGGTTCTTCTGGCTCTTCACCAGCGCCATTATCGATTACAGGTTGTTGGTATACTAAACCTGAATCATTACTATATTTTTCATATGCGACATAAGCAAGTAAAGCCTGCTCAGATGACATCGGCATGGAATTGCTATCGAGCACATGCGAATAACCACCATCATCTTGTTGGAATTCCGCTAAGTGTTCTAATAGATTTCCACCATCTTTGGTAAACAGATCACCTGTTGGATCTATTCCTAATGAACTTAAGGCAACAATCACTTGCGATATGGACTCACTCGTATCTCCACCGGTAAATGTTTCATAAAAACCACCATTATTCTCTTGTTCCTCTGAAAGATAATTAACTGCTCGGTCAGTCGCCGCTTTTACCTCTGGATTATCCTGATAAGGTGCAAGAGAAGCTAACACCATGGCCGTAATATCAATTGTAGGATCACTTCCGAAAAGCGCCCATCCACCATTATCCTTTTCTTGCTTAAGAATAGATTCAATTAGATTTTCTCTATATCCCTCTGGTACATCATAATGACCACTATCAACCGCGATTAAGGTATAAATATCACCATTAATTCCTGGATAAGGGTTGTTTTCGTCGTCGACTAATATATCAATAAGGTCATAATCAGTTACATCCTCGCCGAGCAGCGATAAAGCAATAATAATCTTTTGCAATTCAAAACTTCTAAATTCTCCATTTGCCTCTTTAACTTTTTCTTTAACAGAATCTATATAACTATCAGGAACTGGATAATCCGTATGTGCTAATCCCCAAATCCACCATTCGCTTCCATATTCCAATGAAATATTCTGATCAACATAGTTAAAAAGATCATCCATATGTTGTGTTACATCATAATTTGCTTTATTATCTGATGATTTATCCGATTCATCTATTTCATCTGAATCACTAGGTATATCCTGATCTGGTGAATTTTCGTCAGTATTCCCTTCACTTGGTTCTTCATTTTCTTCTTGCTCCCCATTATCTGAATCCGAAGCGTCATCAAACGATTGAACTTCGAGTTGAACAGTATCTCCGTCTTCCAACCTGCTTTGCACAGCGCCTTTCTGTGCGGCATCACCATTAATAGTTAAATTCCAATAATCGTTTTCAGCTAGTTCCGTATCATCTATGTTATTAATAAACGTAAATAAATCCTCGTCTACGGATACATCAAGATCAACATCTTGTGCTTTAGCTGCTTGATATAATGCATCATAGGCTGTACTTCTTATCGTTAAATCAACTTCTGTTTCGTCAATAACAGGATTGTCCTCCCCATCTACCGCTGAAACGGTAACTGTCATCGTCGGGGCGTTCATACCATCTTCCATGGATACAGTAGTAAATGTTAAATTATCTCCATTTTTAACTTTATACGAAGACACGCCAACATCCGAATATACCCCCTGTGTATTGAATGACCAATAGTATGGCATATCCTCCTCGACGTCACCTATTTTGGTAATATAGTGGCCCATACTACCATATTCCTTTGTCTCTAGTTCAATATTATTTTGATCTGTTGCAGCTTTTAAAACATCATAAGCATCATCTCCTGGATCAAAGCTTACGGCTGTTAACGGCAAAACTTCTTCCCCTTCATAGTTTTGTGCCGAAACCGTGACAGCGCTTTCCAAAGAAGCAGCTTCTATAGTTATTGGATGAAAACCAAGAATATTGCCCAATACCAACAATAATGCAAAAAATAACATGAATGGCTTTAATAGTTTTTCATTCATCATTATTCCCCTTAATAGTTTCGTATTTTACACCTTTTAGTTGAGAAATTTGTGCAAAAAAATACATCTCTTCAACCGAGAGATGTAAGCTAATAATATGTGTCAACAACATTATGTAAACGTACGTATATACACGTATATTTTAATGTATTCATGTGTAGGCACACCTCCTATACTCGTAGGTTGAATGGTGCAAAAACAGGCAGTTATCCTGGCTCATGGTCTTCATTTTCTATCACCTTCCCATCAATCGACAGTGGTATATCGATAGAAAACTCACATATACAGTGGCGGTACCGCGTCGGCTTTTAACCGAACTTCCCTTTTCATGACATAGAAATACTTCTATAAGTCAACCCGTTTTTAATATTCAATTGTTTTAATTATAAGTAATAAAGGTATGGCTGTCAATGACGGTATGTGTCAAGTTTTTCTCGACGCTGCTTTCATACCAATATTTCAGGCACTATCATTTTGTACACTTTATTCGGGCTACCGCGCTGTCGCTTGCTGGCCCCGATTTTGAGGTAACGTTCTACAGCCCAAGAACGTAACCCCAAAATCAGAGTATAATTTATTTAAAGCTTTTAACTAAATTACCCATGGCTGTAGAATGGGCCGTATATAAGCCTATAGCGCCTTGTCTAGTTCCCACTGATGGACGAGTTGGGTTAC
>NZ_JBCLVH010000010.1:0-135180 GCF_039548255.1 Lentibacillus songyuanensis | reverse complement strand
TGAATATTGTTTTCTTTTCCCCATAAATCTACTTTAACATCTCCTTATTTCGTGTCTAGATTTATGGGTCCATTATAACAAATCTAATATAATTTGTGTCCCTAATGAGCTTATTATCATGTATTCATGGTAAGGGCCGAATCAGTTATTCTAGAAAGATATCGTTTTCATTTCATTCATTTTACGGATCAAGACGAATCCCTTTCTCTGTCTTTCGATCCATTTCTTCCGTCGCCACGAAGAAAATGCCCATCAAAAAGATAAAAATTGCACCCATCACTGTTCCAATACCAATGCCTGTAACCGCACTATGATCGCTAATCATAAAACCATAGAGAAAAATTGCGATCCCAACAGTAAGTATACTATAGCCTATGTATTTCACAACATTCAGTATTTTTAATTCTGACTTCATTGTCACCCTCCCCCTTTACTTGTATTATTTACCCCGTTCACAAATTTGTCAAACTTTTTTCGGGAGGGGGGTGGAAGAGTATTATGAATAAAGCTTGATCCAGAAACAGTCAAAGTGGAATAAGAAAAGATTCCAGAACACAGTTGCTCTGGAATCCCTTTATAGCCCAATCAAAAGCGCCCCGTTAAATCGAAGCCTCATAAATCGATCGAACCGCTTTTTCCAATGCTGCATTAAATGCCTCATCCGTTTGGTCAACATTTAAGTCCTGGCTTAACGCTCTAGAAAAGCTGGCAATTAATCCGTCATTTTCCTTCAATTTTTCATTTGCCACATCGCGGGAGTATCCGCCAGAAAGCGCCACAACGCGCACAACATTCGGGTGATCGATGAGTTCCTTATACATATTTGGTTTGGACGGGATAGTTAATTTTAACATCACCAGTTGATCGTCACTTAACTGATCCAGATGCTGTTGAATTTCTGTCTTTAACAGTTCTTCACATTTCTCTTTTTCTAAGCTATTAATATCTACTTCCGGTTCGACAATCGGCATTAAGCCGGCAGCAATAATTTGTTTAGCAAGGTCAAATTGCTGGTCAACCACGGCCTTGATTCCCTCTGGATTTGCGTCTTTGATCACTGAACGCATTTTTGTCCCAAAAATGTGACGCTCGTTCGCACGTTTCAATGTTTCAGCCAAATCTGGAATTGGTTTCATTAATTGCACACCATTTGATACGTCCGCAAGCCCTTTATCAATTTTTAAAAATGGAGCAATGCCTTTTTTCTCGGCTAAATAATCTGCGGTATACATTCCTTCCACTTTGCTGTCCATTGTTTGTTCAAAGAGAATAGCGCCTAAAATGTAATCTGTATCAAAGGCCGGTGACGTAATAATTCGAGTCCGCATATCATGGACCAATTGAAACATTTCATCTTCATTTGTATAAGCATCTTCCATAACGCCGTATGCTGCCAGTGCTTTTGGTGTACTTCCACCACTTTGATCCAATGCTGCAATAAAACCTTTTCCGTTTTTCACTTTTTCGAATTGAGTTTGTTGCATTATTTCCGCTCCTTTAGGTAAAATTGTGCTATTTCATCTGTAAAGAAGAATGAATAGATCGTCAGAAGTCCTTGATCATTTATTATCTTCATTATAACATAGTACCTTTTGATGCGGGTAGCGATATGTAGAGCAAGTAGATAGTATTTCCGACTAATATGTTGATAGTGACCAGTGCAACATTGGATGCGTCGCCGCCCACTTATATAGAAAATTGTTCGCCTAGTGCAATGCAGTCCCCCAAAAAACACCTTATTGCAATTGCCTTCTTTCTACGTAACCTTTACAATATTTGTGGGAGAGGAGTATTCCAATGAAAAATAATTACAATCTGCCTGAACATATACAAGCATTACTGGAAACAACACCGAAAGCCATCGATCATGCATACGATAATCTAATACGCAATAGTGGCTATGTTCCGCCACAGTTAGACCTGTTAACAGATGCGATTTCCGCGTTAAGTATGGGCAAAAACATCTTATTGAAAGGCCCAACAGGAGCGGGAAAAACGAAATTTGCAGAAACACTGTCAAACCTATTCCAGCAACCCATGTTTAGCATTAACTGTTCGGTAGATCTGGATGCAGAAAGTCTTATGGGCTTTAAAACACTCGCCTACCAGAATGAAAAGCAAATCATTGAATTTGTAGCGGGCCCGGTAACGAGCGCAATGCAGCATGGAACTTTTTTATACATTGATGAAATCAACATGGCAAAACCAGAAACATTACCACTTATTAATGGGGTACTAGATTACCGGCGAACAGTTACAAACCCATTTACCAATGAAATTATTAACGCGGAAAATGGATTTAACGTCATCGCAGCGATCAATGAAGGTTATGTCGGTACCGTTCCATTGAATGAGGCATTGAAAAACCGCTTCATTATGATCGACATTCCTTATTTGCAAGGGGAACAGCTAAAACAGTTGATTCAAACAAATACAAGACTTGCAGATGAAGCAACGATTAATCTATTTGTTAAGCTGTCCGCTGATCTCATTAACGCTGTCTCGCAAGGAAAAATTGCAGAAGACGCCGCATCGATCCGAGCATTATTGGATGCGTGCGATTTGAGTACCGTCATTCCACCAAAACGCGCAATTGTCCGGGCAATGATGGATAAACTGGAGGAAGATCGTGAGCGAGAATTCGTCAATAATATAGCTGATACACTATTTTAGAGGGGAGTAGCTATATGATGGATAACCGATGGATTGATACAAGTGTTGATACAAATTTATACCTGCAGTTGCAGGACCTGACAACCGTCTTATCTGATAACGCGGCTTTTACCTTTGCCTACACATATGGATCCACCATTGACATCATCTATCATCATGTGACAGGCAGCAGTATGTGGGACATGGACAAAGCGGAAATCAGGGTGCCTGGCTATAAGACCGATGTGTTTTTACGGACGATCGGAACCTTGCATCACACTCATGTTCCGACCCTAAACACCTATTTAAACGATGTGGAGGAATCCAAGCTGCCGAAATTTGCAACCCAGCTTGTCACATTACTGGAAGATATTCGGCTGGAGGAAATTGTCAAACACTCCCGTCCAGGTACAAAACGTGACTTCGCCATTCGAACTACCTATTTGCAGCACTTTTTCACCACCCAATTGGCGACCAATGTAACCAGAAGTTATGCACTGGATGAGCTGTTTTGCCTCATCTATCTATTATTACAAGCAGACCAGCCTGATCCTGAATTTCCACATGCAACAACAAAACAACTTGATCAATTGAAAAAATTAAAATCACTCCTATACGCCAGTTTTGATGCGAAAACAGCAGCGGATATTACGAATGTCGCCAGAAAAATTGTATTTTTAGTGGAACATGAATACACCGACATGGTCAATGACTACTTCACATTTCCCATTGCTCATATCGAATCCTTATCCAAAAATACACTGTTTGATGAGCTAACAAGAACCGATGAACTTGCAAACCAGGATCTAGAAGATGTGGATGAGGAAAATAACGACTATTTCGATGAACCTTTTTCCACCTGGCATCGGGAAAATCAAAACAGTGATCGGAAACAGAACTTTCTCCAATTTGAACTGGAAGTTGGTACGAAAACAAATATCCGTGGAGGCAACGCTCGCGAAACGGAAGATGGTGATCAAGCAACAGCCAGCGTGCAAGGTACAGCAGGAAAAAGTGAACAGAATGACTACTCTGAGATTGAATCGTTGGAAAAACAGGAAAATAAGCAACCGGGAGAGAAAGCGAGCGACAGTAGTTACGGGGAAGCAAACAAGCATGCTGTTGCTATTGAAAAAAATGCCATTGCTCCTTCTGAAGCGGATCGAGCGTTATATCGTCAATTTGTTAGTGAGATTGACCCATTTAAACGAAGGCTTGCTCGAACCATTGAAAAAACGATCGAGCATAAACAGAATGCACCACGAAAAGATTTAGTCATCGGCAGACTGTCGAAAAAACTATTACCGCTAGTCATCGACGAAAACCCGCGTGTATTTTATAAGAAAAGCCAGGAATCTCATGAAGTGGATGCCGTTTTTACCCTGCTTGTCGACTGTTCTGCCTCGATGCACAATAAAATGGATGAGACCAAACGCGGGATCACTCTGTTTCATGAAGTATTAAATCAGTTAAAAATCCCCCATTCTATTGTTGGCTTTTGGGAAGACGCCAATGAGTCAAAGGAAAACTATCAGCCTAACTACTTCCACCGGATCCATGCTTACAATGATTCGTTCTATCAAAATGGTGGCGCCAAAATCATGCAACTGGAACCAGAAGAAGATAACCGGGATGGCTTCAGTATCCACATCATTACCAAAGAATTAATGGCAAGAAGGGAAAAGAACAAATTTCTGCTCATTTTTTCTGATGGTGAGCCTGCAGCAATGGGCTATGATCAGAATGGGATTGTGGATACGAACATTGCAGTCGCTAATGCACGTAAACAGGGAATCGAAGTGATTGGAATGTTTTTATCCGATGGGGAAATTGATGAACATGACGATGCAACCATGAAGAATATTTACGGGAAAGAACGTTTGATGGTTCCAAGTGTGGCGGAACTTCCGGAGCAATTTGGACCGTTGTTGAAGCGATTGTTGTTGAAGGTGATTTAGTGTTCTTTCCACTTACCTCATAACACGATATTAAATAACCTGGAGGTATAACCATGGGATTCCGGATCAAAAAAAGCGTTAAAGCAGGTAAAGGTGTACGGGTAAACGTAGGTAAATCTGGGGTGGGTCTGAGCTTTGGCACAAGAGGGTTACGCCACACCAGTCATTCAAGCGGCAGGCGAACGAATTCGGTTGGACTTCCAGGAACAGGGTTGTATTATACCAAGTCAGCAACGAAAAAGTCCGCTTCCCATCCTACTTCGTCAAGACAGCAAAAATCACTGCAAGCACAAGACAATCAGTGGATCGTTGAGGAGTTCAATCAGTATATTGATCGGATTACCCATTTACATAAGAAACCATTACAGCCAATCAATTGGAAAGAAGTTCAAGCCTTGCCAGCCCCGTTTCCCCCCGCGGAAATCGGCCCTCAAGAGCAAAAGGCATTAAAAGCATATCAGCAGTTTTCACCTAACCCTTTCCAACGTCTATTCAAATCGTTGGCAGATAAAAAACGACAACAACTAAAGCAAACAATTGCTACTGCTAAGAAAGAAGATGCTGAATCCTACAACTCATGGGAAAAACAGCATCACCAAGCTAGCCGTGTTCTAGATGGAGACGATGATGTCTTTTTAGAAGTAATCGAACAGGAGCATGCCTTTTCCGATTTAGCAAAATGGGGCGATCACTTTCAATTTATCGTGAACGACACCCATATCCCCACCGTCACATTTATGATTAAAGCGGATGATGTACTTCCAGAAAAGAGACTCTCGATCACCAAAACAGGTCGCGTTTCCAAACGAAAGATGACAAAAACCGACTATTACGCTATCAAACAGGATTATGTCTGTAGCTGTGCCATATATGCAGCCCGTAATATCTTAGCGCTTTTGCCTGTTGACCGGGTTGTCGTAAATGTTTTGGAGGACCGGTTAAATACAGCAACCGGTCACCAAAAAGATACGGTAATCCTATCAGTCATGTTTGAACAATCAATTATGGATACACTAAATTTATCAAACATCGACCCTTCCGATGCAATGGAGAATTTTGACCACCGCATGGATAATTTGAAAACAAAAGGATTTCGGGCGGTGGACCGGATAGTGTGAATGCATGTATGGTCACTCCACTGAAACTAGTTTTGTTAGGGCCATAAAAATTATTGATCGATAACGCGGGAAGACAAAACGAAAATAGAGGATCACTCTCCCGCGCTGAGGGTGCTCTCTCCTGACTTTGGCGTGTTCTCTCCCGACTAGGTGGCATTCTCTCCCGACTTTGGCGTGTTCTCTCCCGACTAGGTGGCACTCCCTCCCGACTAAGTGCCGTTCTCTCCCGACTAGGTGGCATTCTCTCCCGACTTGACGGGATTTTTCCGACCTATCGCTGCCCCTGCACCGACAAACTTTTCGACACTCCACATTCCATTTTAAATAAAACTTCTCGTACTATTATTATGACTAAATTTATAAATCGCAATGAGAAAGAGTGCCGCTGCAAAGGCAAGCAAAATCAGTATATTTAAATACAGACTGCCAAATGAGCTTCCTTCCTGCAGTTTTGTTAAGGTATCTAGAGTCCATCGTTGTGGCAGAAATTCAGATATTTTCTGAATCGATGTCGGCATCACTTCCACCGGCCAAAAACATCCCGAAAGCATGACCGTTGGTAAAATAATTAGATTTGTCAAGGCTGTTGATGCACCCCGGCTGTTAGAAAAAGCAACGATAACTAACGAAACACCTACCGAGATGAGTGAAAAAATCACCATCACCAGTAATGCCCTCCAAAGCGAAACATGCAAATCAATGTGAAAGACATAAGACAAAACAACGAGCGTAAGAACAACCTGAATAATCATCACCATCATATTTACGATCACATTGGATAAAATATATTTTCGAGCTGTAATCGGCGTAGACAATAAGCGAAAGTACGTCCGATTCTCCTTTTCTGCCAAAATAATTTCCGACATGTTAGCAGCCGACATCATCATGATCATGATTAAAAAACCAATAGCTGCTAATGTCATCTGTTCGCTAGCAGAGGAATTTTCTAATGTTGTTGTTTCCATTTGAAAATTTGCTTGTTGATATTCGTGGTAAAGATGCGTAAATTTTTCTGGATCCCCACCAGCCGCTTTACCTAATGAAGACAAATTATCAATATACTGATACAAGGAGGATTTTACAAAGGCCGTAACACTTTCTCCTTTAATTGAGGTCAGGTCAACATGCTTTGGTTCTCCAGCCAGTACACTTTCCGAATATCCTTGGTCAAAGGTAATAACACTATCTACCTTGCCTGACGTCAATTTTTCTGTTACATCTTCCTCCTTCATTTCCTCCACTTGCATATGATCCAAGCCTTTTAAAAAGGAAATAGTCTCAGCAGCGACTGGTTTATCATCATGGCTAACCACCCCAATTGTCATTTCACTTGTTTGCCCTCCATAGGCAACTATCGCAACAAGTACGCTTGCCAGAGGCGTCACTAAATATAATAAAATATTCTTTCTGTATCGAAACGTGGTTAGTAGTGTTTTACTGATCAGCCATACTATATCCTTCATTATAATCCTTCCCTTCGCTGTAATGATACCGTCGCAATTAGCAGGAATAAGAAGGCGATACCAAGGTTCATCCCAATAGCAGGCATAACCGACGATAAATCATTCGCATAAATCATTTTGAACATCGCATCATTCTCTAATGTGAGCGGAGATAGCTTATTTAACACGTTTAATATGCCCTCCGGATTCTCAATCGGAAAATACGCTCCGCCAAAGAAGGAGGCCAATTGAATAAGAAGCAGAACCACTAATCGCGGACCTGCTGGCGTTCTTATTAAAAAGGAAGCCCCTAGTCCGACACTAACAGCTAACATGACTTCAGTCAGCAGAACAAGTAATACCAATCCCCAATGAGTTCCCCAATTTGCGTGAAACACGAACTTGCTGAACAATATGACCAAAACAATACAGATTAAATTAATAACCACACTCCCTAGTACTTTCCCAATAAAAATATCTCGTTTATGAATTGGTGCTACCATTAATCGATTGGCTGTATTGCGAGAACGTTCGTGCGTAATCAGGCTTGTAGCCGCAGTTGCCGCATAAAGTGCAATCATAGTTGTCATCGCGATCGCATAATAATCCATCGACCCTGGCTGACTTTCAGGTTGAAGTGAACGTTCGTTAATGTAATCTTGTTTTGGTTCACTGGATAATACACGCTTAGCTTTCTCCGGAGAATCTTTGGTTATTTCGCTGACCAGATTGTATTTATCGACAAAAGTAGCAAGAGTTCCTTGTAAAATACTTGCTTCCAAACTGCTTTGATCATTCACATACAAATGGACCCCTTTTTGATCAATCGCAACATATCCCTCTGCCTTCCCTTGTTCCACCTGTTCTTTCCCATCCGCTTGGGGCGCAATCGGTTTAAAATGAATGCCCGATTCAGCTGCTCCTTTTGTAAAATCCTCAAACGGTTGTGTCATACCAGCATTCGAGTTTTGATATAGTACATCCATGTCATCAATAGCAATATCTTCATTGAATGCACCGCTCAAAGCCGTACCGAGCACAAGCATGAGCAGGATTGGAAATGCAAGCATGAATACCAGTGTCCGAATATTACGGAAGAGATGTCTCATTTCTTTCCAGGCAATTTGTAACATGTTCATCATGACTTCCCCCTTTCTTTACGAATCCCGCAAATTCCTACCTGTCAGCGTTAAAAATACTGTTTCCAGATTTGGTTCCTTTTCGTCTAGAGAACGAATTTCGAGTTTATGATTAATAAAGTAAGCAATAATTTTATTTAAATTGTTCACACCTAATTCTGAGGTAATTTGTACTGTATTTTCGTCCACATTCACGGTCGTCACGCCTTGAATCCTGTGTATCGAATCCACATCAATTCCATCAGCAGACTGAACCTCAATAACAATAAGTTTCGAATCGGTGATCAATGATTTTAGCTGTTCTTTTGTTCCCTCAGCAATAATTTTTCCATGATCAACAATTGCAATACGACTGCAAATTTCTTCGACTTCTTCCATATAGTGACTTGTATAAATAATCGTGCATCCCATGTCATTTAACTTACGAACCGAAGTTAAAATATAATTTCTTGATTGCGGATCAATCCCGACAGTCGGTTCGTCCATAATAATCAGCTTTGGCTGATGTGCAATAGCACAGGCAATGTTAAGCCGCCGTTTCATTCCGCCAGAAAAAGTTTTTGGGTAGTTCTTTTGTTTTTCAGCCAATCCGACAAATTCCAATGCTTCTACAGTCCTGTCATGCAGTTCCTGTCCGCGCAACCCATATAACCCCGCAAAGAAGTTTACATTTTCATAGGCGGTTAAGTCCTCGTAAATGGCTAATTCCTGCGGTACCAGTCCAATATGTTTCTTGATGAATTCACTATGCTTGCTAGTTTCTTTTCCCAACATCATGATCGAGCCTGTGTTTTTTCGCAATAAACCTGTGATCATGTGGATGGTTGTACTTTTCCCCGCACCATTGGATCCAAGAAAACCAAAGATCTCTCCCTCGGCAATAGATAAAGACATATTATCAACGGCTATAAAATCACCAAACTTTTTCGTCAGGTCATTTATTTCTAAAATGTTCATCGGCTTCTCTCCTTTAATTGGTATCCTAGTTATTAGTATAGAAAAAGGAATGCACCAGCGTAAGTGCATTCCTTCATTACATGACATGAAGATCTTCATGTTTTTACATCTCCATCAGCGTTTTTATCAATTTGCAACTTGAATCGGCAGCAAAGTTGTGACCGAGAAGCCGTTCCTTCCGTCAATAATGATCTTCCCATCCAATGTAGCTGTCCGCTCCTCCATGCCAATAATGCCCAGCCCTTTTTCCATTTTTTCAGCGCCTTTACCGTCGTCCTTTACTTCCACTTTAATCAGTTTGTTAAGCACATTCACATCAACTGTGATTTGCGTACTATTTTCAGCATATTTTAGCGAATTGGTAAAGGTCTCCATGATATTCTCCTGAATAACTTTCCATTGAATTGCACTTATCCGGTCTGTATCTCCCTGGTAAGTGAGAATTGTCCGCTTCTGATGCCTCGCCGCAAATTTATCAATGTATAGTTTCAAATGATTAATTCCGACCTGTTCAGTTGTCGGCTTCATATTTTTTAATGTAAGACGAATCCGCTCGATGCCGTCCTGCGTAATCCCAATCGAATTTTGTAGTAATTCCTCTGCCTTTTCCGGATCTCTCCTCAGCAATCGCTTCGTTGCCTCCATTTGAATCAATGCTCCCGTAATCGCATGGCCAATATCATCATGGATTTCCTGAGAAATACGATTGCGTTCCTCTAGTTTAAACGTATAGGCCGACTGTTTGATATAGGCATCATTTTCATTGATTTGTTTCACAAGTTTTTGCTGGGTCACGCGCATCGTATCTAACTGCGCTTCATTTTTTACCAGCTTCTGATGATAGACCTTTCCCATCGTATAGGTCAGAAATGTGTAAGCAGTTACTAGCATATACACAGCCTGCATATCAGCTTGCAAATAAAAAACAGGAATAACTGCAATAACGAATGACATTAGTTTTTGATTGGACCATTGATCAAAGAGTTCTACAATTGATAGTGGTACCAACAGCACAAAAAATGGACTAGCATAAAAGCTCGCAATAACTGACAATGTCATAGAGATGAATAAAAAACAAGTGATCACATAACGCTGCTTGAAAAGATGCAAACTAATATTCACGCAAAAGTACATTAAAAGAAAAAACACATCCCAGGAAATATTAGTTATCTCCTGATACACTAAGGTCAGCGCGATAAAAAATATTAGCATCATCTTATTGATAATTGACCAGCGCTCCATATTAATACACGTTTCCTGTCAAATAGTAAACAGCAATTTGTGTGCGATGCTTCAATCCCGTTTTTCCTAAAATCGTGGTGATGTAATTAGCCACCGTACCGCCCGATATAAACATTCGTTCGGCAATCTCTTTATTGGCATAACCCTTTGCAATGTACGACATAATTTCCAATTCCCGCTCCGTAAATAAATCTCTATCAATCGTTGTCTCCATTTCTGGTTTCCCTGTGGATAAATTGGATTTGATTTTATCAAGCATTTCATCCTGAATAATGCTTGTGCCATGATATACGCTTTTTAATGCATCACGAATTCGTTCAGGATCATTATTTTTCAGCAAATATCCCTTGGCGCCATTCTTGATCGCACCGAGGATGTAATCGTCATCATCAAAGGTTGTTAAAATAACCGGCTTTGTCTTTGTGGACGCTACAATTTGCTTGGTCGCCTCTACCCCGTTCATCCGGGGCATCCGCACATCCAATAAAGCAATATCAACAGCATGGCTCTGACAATATTCCACAGCCTCCAGTCCATCATTTACTAATGCCAGTACTTCAAATTCTTCATATGTAGATAATATAATATTCAGCCCTTCTCGAATGAATGAATTATCATCTGCAATCATTATCCTAATTGCCATTGAACGTCCCTCCAAAAAAATCCATGCTGCCTGCACCCCGTAAATTTCTAAGCAGGCTTCCTTCATGCACCACGACGCACCTAATTACTTTACATCATAATGGAAATTAAGGCATTTGGCAAAGCTCCTTTTTGCGAATTATGATCTATATGGCAAGTATTCACACAACAACATTACACATTGTCATATTTTGAAAACAGGTGTAACGAAATTGTATGCTCCTTATAATCTCATAATCTATTTCATTTGTTAGAATAGATATTGATAAAATACACACCAAAGGAGAGTACATAATGTTAAACAGGAACCATTCGATTAGGAAGTATATTGTAGCCACAGGTATCGTAACAGCGATCACGTTTTCTCCAGCCATTTCTGGAAGTGTTTTCGCCCACGGGGCAGCTCCAGACAAGGGTTCAAGCGAAAATGAATCAGTTAGCAACGAAGCAACACCTACTGCCACCATTACTTCAGACCTTGTTTCGCAAGGGGACAATGGAGAATCTGTTACCAATGTACAAACTGCCCTAAATGAGCAAGGGTACGAGTTGAATGTGGATGGGATCTTTGGTCCAGATACTGAAAATACCGTGCGCGTATTTCAACAGGATAATGCTCTTGCAGTCGATGGAATTGTTGGCCCGGAAACAAAAAAAGCATTATCTTCTACTCCAAATACAAGTACGGATGATGGAGAGCTAACCATTACGGAAGCCCCTGATCAGCAAACGAAATCTGAAACCGTAGAAAACACTTCAACTGAGTCGACGTCTAATGTAGTATCCATCGCTGAAAGTTTAGTGGGCACCCCTTATACATTTGGAGGTTCGACCCCAGAAGAAGGCTTTGACAGCAGTGGTTTTGTCAACTATGTGTTCGATCAGGTCGGCATACCATTAGATAGAACACATGCGGAAATGTGGGAAAATAATGGAACATTTGTAGATAATCCAGTCCCTGGCGATGTTGTATTTTTCGAGGATACATATAAAGATGGTGTGTCTCACAGCGGTATCTACATTGGAAACAACCAAATGATTCACGCTGGTACAGAAGAAACGGGTGTAGAGATCGAATCTTTAGATAAGGACTATTGGCAAGATAGTTACATTGGCGCTAAGTCATTTCAATAAAGTGAAACTTCATTCAGTGGGGGTTTCTCTTTCTTTTCCCTTTCTCCCCCACTAAGACAGGAGAACAAAGGCTAAGATCTCGAACGTCTGAGTTGCAACGCCTTTGTGACCTGCATCGTGCAGGCCCGAACAGAATCGGACCTTTGTCATGCAGTTGACCCCCATTTATCTTTTTTGGTTTCACCTCAAAATCTTGAAGTGGGGGTCTTAATGCCCGTTAAGGCAGGTTAAAGTATGATAGACAGAACACCCTCCAAGTTGAACTTTTCAATTTGGAGGGTGTTTTAACATAACTATTAGCTTAGGTAGTTTTATACTATTAGCCAAAGTCAAAATGGGCCCGCACTACCACCGAGGCTGCTGAAAAAGTAAAATAGATTCGTTTTAAAACCTCTGCATCCCGCACGTTTCGGGTCGTTTTCTTCCAAACGATTATGAATGGAACTTTTCAGTGACCTCGCTACCACCCTAGTTATTTATAATGGCAGCATCGATAACGAGAATATCCCTAAACAATTTGCATTCATCTTTTCCTTCTTACTTCCTTTTATTTATGTTGAGCTCATATAGTGAATACAAGTCAGTACAAAATGTAAAAGTTTGCATACGCAGCACTGCATTAGCCTAAAATGTTCGTTATATTTTTTGCATTTGTCACCTATTGAGCAATACAGTCGTACCTCCATAGGTTTATATGATACAGTACAAATGTAACAAACGTAGCAAAGGAGATTAGTATCTATGTCAAAAGAACATTGGAACAGTAGCTTCTCCGATACAGATTATGTTTACGGAGAAACCGCAAATAAATTTATTCAAGAAAAAAACACCCTTATACCGGCACATGCGAAGATTGGATGCTTTGCTGAAGGAGAAGGCAGAAATGCAGTTTATTTGGCAAGGCTAGGGTATGACGTAACAGCATTTGATCAGTCAGATGTTGGCCTGGAAAAAACAAGCGCATTAGCTGCCAAAAATAATGTTACCGTCAAAACCGTTGAACTTGATCTCACCCAGGAAAAAGTGGAAGAAAATCAATTTGACGCTGCCATCATGGTATTTGGTCATGTTCCAAGATCGGATCAAAAGTTTCTAATTGACAGCTTGATCGGGTCGGTCAAAACTGGTGGATATGCGATCTTTGAAGTATACTCCGAGGCTCAGTTAGAATATGGTACAGGCGGACCACCAGCAAAGGACATGCTGTATGACCCGAAAGACATTTTAGATTGGATCCGTGATTGCAAATGCCTGCATTTTTATTATGGTGAAGCAAAACGGCATGAAGGAAAGAAGCATAGTGGAGATTGTCATTTGATTCAGGTTGTGGTGAGGAAATAATTATGAAATAAAGGTTCATTCAGTGGAGGTTTTACAAACAGGATATTTTTAGTGCAGGCGTTGCATTCTTAGCCTGCCTTTCCTCCCCCACTGAATGGGCAGTTGTCGACCATGATTAAATCACATATTTGTAGATCCTTCCGTCTATGAAAACAGTTTCAAATGCTTGTTCAATAGGACTCATCCAAATATTGGTTGACACAACATTACTAATTATAATCAAGCAGTAAAATTTGAATTGTGACTGATACTTTGGTCCGGCTTAGATTGCAATTCTGGCGCCTTTCTAGTAAAAAGTCGGGTAAGCATTGCAAGATATATTAATCCACAAAAGATCCATATACTTCCTATCCAAAGTGAAACGCTACTTAACCGTGACAACATCCATAAATTTAACCCTGCCCCAGCAACAGGTAGAACCAAATAGAAAATAGTACCTTTTGTCGTGCGTTTATTATTTCTTATATAATAATGCGAAATGACGGAAATATTTACAGCTGTATACGTAACAAATGCACCAAAGTTAATTAATGATACCGCAGTCGTTAGGTCTATAAATAATGAAGATAGTGCAATGATACAAATAATAATAATATTGTTTGTTGGCGTTTTATACTTTGGATGAATATAACCGAATATTCTCTTAGGTATAACCGAATCTCGTCCCATAGCAAATAATAATCGTGACATTCCTGCTACAGAAGCAATACCTGTACCTAATACTCCAACAATCATTCCAGAGAGAAAAAACGCACTAAATAAATTTCCTCCTATAACAAACGCAATCTCGGACCCTGCAACGTCTAAATCTTTAAATCTATCATAATCCGGAAACACTGAATGAGCTAAGTAAGATATACCGGTAAATAATACAGCACCGATAATGATAATTAAAAACATTGCTTTGGGAATATTTTTTTTTGGCCTCTTGGTCTCTTCCGATAATGTTGTTATCGAATCAAAGCCTAAAAAAGACATACAAAGAATTGCTGCTCCAGACATTATAGGTGCAAATGATGACATTGAGTTAAAGAACGGACTAATAGAAAAGCCCCCGCTATCTCCTCCCTTCACTATTGTCCTAATACATAATAATGAAAAAATGATTAGGACGAGTATCTGAAATATAAAAATTATCGCGTTTATATTTGTGGCTATCTTTATACCTAAATAATTTATTGCTGCAATTATAATTAAAAACAAAACGATCCAACCCCATATGGGGACGCTTGGAATTGATTCATTTAGGTATAGTCCCATTACTAAACTATTAATAATAGAAGCAAAAGCATAGTCCAACAGAAATGCCCACCCTATAATAAAACCAACATTCGGATGGATGGATTTTTGTGCATAAGTATAAGTTGAACCAGCAACAGGATAGGCTTTCACCATTTGTCCATAGCCATAGATTGTAAAAGACATAACAATTAAAGCTATAATATAAGCTGCAGGAGTCATTCCGTTCGTCACATCTTCAACAATTCCATAACTTGTAAATAACCCCATGGGAGTCATATAAGCAAGACCAAAGAAAATAATTGAGGGTAAACCTAAACTACGATCAAAAGTATACGAGTTTTTCATAAAAACACCTCCAAGAAACTTATTATTATCCCAATATTCCGAATATTATTTTCAAAAAGTTTCTTCCTCTTATTTTTCCCGTTTTATCTAAACCATTTTCGGAGTCCCAACTGACTATTGGAACCCCGAATGCTTTTTAATTGTTTAACAAGCTATCTTTTAATTTAATAAAATGAAACTTTATTAAGTAGGAGATCCAACGCACAGGACGTGAGATGTTTTAACCTTTCCTCTCCCTCCCACTTAAAATAGATGAACAAAGGTTACATTCACAGGATCCTATTGTAACGCCATTGTGACCTGAGTTTTGCAGCCCGCACAGAATCAGACCTTTATCAGCAATTAACACCCACTTTTAGTTCCACCACAAAATCTTGAAGAGGGCGTCTTATTGCTCATCTGGCAGAATAAAATTAACTGCACAGAGTTATGTCAGCTAATTATTTATCTTTTGGTACATACTTAACTTTTGACCTCCTGATATAACCCCCACCCATATTTCTTACTATATTGAAGTGCTACTTCATTCATATCTTCTGGATATCCTTGTTGAATTGTTTCAGTATTAGCAACCCAGTTTAGTAACCCTTTTCCAAAAATGAGCGGATCAATAAAAGAGTCCGGGTGACAGCTGTTAATGTTATCACGAGTGGTATGATTCCAGTTAGTTAAAGTCTGAACTAGATTAACACCCGGGATCTGCGCGGCACAAAAATTGGTTGTATCCAATCCCCATACCCCTGCATCTATTTGCCAATCATAACCAAGGGATTCAGATACATTTGTTATTTCTTGAGTGATTTCATGACTCGCCGAAACCATTAATGTATTTGTTGAAATACGATTTCCTACAATATCATAATTGAATACAAACTTTGTATTATTTAAAATGTCAGGGTTATCCCGCAAAAATTCTCTGCTTCCATGCAGACCTACTTCATGACCTGACCAGGCAATAAAATGCATCGTTCTGCGTTGTTTATCGCCTTGCCGAGCAAGTTTACTATAATATTCCGCTAGAGCCATCATAGACACAACCCCACCTGCATCATCACCAATTCCTGGGCCTCCAGGGACACTATCATAATGTGCGCAGACAACTATATCCCCAGCCGCTGCATCTGTCCCTTGAAGTGTTCCTATCACATTAGAACAGGAACCCTTGCTCCTATTGTATCTTGCATAATACTTAACAGAAATATCCTGATCTTTCTCTAACAGCCTTAAGGCGTCTGAATAAAGAATAACAGCTGTAGGGGGAGCATCTCCTTCTGCATCAACCGTATTAAAGTTATAGTACACATCTGGTGGCTCCCCCTCCCAACCTGACGCGGTTGTAAACAAAACTGCAGCCGGTTTATACTTAATTAATCGACGGTAAATATCGTCATCAGGATAATTATAGTAGGAATCCCTGGCAATTAATAAAACTTTTCCTTCGGGATTTATTCTTTTAAGCACCGCTTCACTCCCGTCTTGTGCATATACCAGCGGACTTTCAATCCCATCTACAGGTGTATTTCCAGAAAACCAGGCTGATTTGTGAATTAAGCTATGCCATTTACCATTAACCTTTACCTTTAAATAAGATGAATTTTCTAGGCCATACATCGGAATATCGAATTCATGATTCCAAGTAGACAGCCCCACCTGTTGGAATACATTCTGAATATACTTGGCAGCTTTAAAAGTTGGTTCTGTACCAGCAATTCTTGTTCCACATTCTGCAAAAAATTTCAAATGATTAAAAGCGCTTGTTTTATCCATGTTATTTCCTCCTTTAAAATCATTAACTAAATTAACAATAAAGAATGCTTAACCTTCCTTAATAAGGATGTGGCACTTTTTTATCCCAGTTCTATTGCAATAGCTCTTACAGGCGAACCGTCTGCTCCCTCTATTTTCAAAGGACTTCCAACAAAAAACACTTCATTTGGAAGTCTATTGGTCTGCACCAGTCCCACTATAATGGGAATATTTTTTTCAAATAATATTGTATCTGGAAGCGGTGTCCCCTCCGGAACAAAATCTAATCCATCTCTTGGATCTCCACACATTGGAAAATCAGCTGCCATTAATTTTATTTTCTTTTCACATAAATAACTTGCAGCATCTATAGTTATGAATGGACTTTTCTCTGCATAATTGCCCTGATCTATACGGCAATCCCAACCTGTGCTTAATATACAGATATCACCTTCTTTTAATTTATCTCCTCCTGCCTCAATTAATCTTTTTTTGTTTATTTCAAAATAGGGCTCTACCTGACTACTAAACTGAATGACTTTGCCATTTCCAACAAAATGATTTAAGTCAAGTTGGTCTACGCCTATTCCATCATTTTTCCAATGTGCTTCACATTCAATGTGAGAGCCCATATGTGTGGATAAGGTCAGTTTTCTAGCAATATAACCGTTTTTTTCCAATGTAGCTATCTTTTCCATTTCAAACGGAATATAAGGAGCACCATAGTTCCACATTCCAGTTTTCAAAGGGGGACTTAAATCATATATTTTCATTTAATCTTTCCTCCTAATCATATCAAGCCACTACATTAACGATTCTAAGTTTTCTAAGGTCTTTTCTAATCATGGTCATCGCAACGAAGCAGGTAGATACCTCTGCCAATGGAAATGCATACCATATACCATCAACTCCCATAGCTTTGAAAAATACAAAAATTAACGGGAATAAAAATACTTTTCTGGAAACTACTATCAGAACTGCCCTTCCTGTTTTTTCAAGGGCTTGATAATAGTAGGAAATAACCATTGCTACAGTTGCTATAGATAATCCCATCGTAAATTTTTGTGTGATTATTTTTGTCGGCCCAACACAGGCACTGTCTCCACCACAGAATGTGCCCGCTAAAGGTTCTATAAAAACTATACATGCAATAAGTATAAGTGTCATAATACCGAATCCCCAAATACAACCATACTTAAGCGCGCTTTTCACTCTATCGAACGATTTATTCCCAAAGTTGTAACTGACAATCGGCTGAATACCTATACCAAAGGAATATCCAACGATCAACAATACATAATAAATATAAGCATTGTTAATCCCGTATGCACCAACCTCATACGAATTAGCCCCTGCATATGCTAATATGTTATTCACGATAATAACCGAAAAAAATGTTGTTAATTGAATTGCACAAGATGGAAACCCCACTTTAGCTATACGCAAAAAATCATAAAGTCTCATTCGAAAATCCGATAAATTTAACCTTAAATCAGTTCTGCCAAATAAAAAGTAAAAAATTAATAGAAATGAAGGTCCCAATTCAATGGAAACTGCGATAGCTGAAGAAACTATTCCATATTGGAGCTTAAATATCAGAATATATTCCGTGAGTATGGCGAGCACCGGCGGAATAAATAATGCGAGCAGTGCTAGCAAAGGCCTTTCATCTGCTCTTGCAAAATAAAACAGTGTATAACCAGTAGTCATGAAAGGAAAAAATATCAAATATACTTTCATAAATTCCATGGCCATATCGACTATCTCACCCCGTGCCCCTAATCCATTCAATATAAACGGCAACAAGAGGAAAGAAATGATAGACATAGTCAATGTGATTGCTAGTGAAAACGCAATTGACTGACCCAAAATTTTTTTTGCCTTTTCTTTATTTCCCTTTCCAACCTCTACTGCGCAGATGGAAGCCCCCCCATTACCAAATAAATTGGATAAAGCAGTAATGAGTACGAAATACGGGAATAATATGGCTATAGTTGTTAAAGCCTCTGGGCCTACACCATTTCCTAAAAACATACCATCAAAGATAACTTGAACACCAAAAAACAAACCCGAAAAAATAGCAGGTATCGTATATTTAGGGAATAACTTTCCTATAGGTTCAGATCCTAACTCCCTTTGCTCACCCGATTGGTTTGTAGGCTCTGACTTTTCAGCTATTTCCATTTATGGTTACCCACCCTTCATTAGCTTTTTATTTTAAACTGAATGCAACTTTGATACACGCGTCCTTGTATTTATACTGCCGGATTAGACACTATTACTTAGCGCTGTTAGCAAGGTAGATTGCAAGTCTTATCATATTAATGAGTGAGGAGGGAACCAATTTTACTGATTATTGCCCCCTCTCTGCATTTAAAATCCTAATCATTTATACTAGTCAATCGTTATTTGTATCTTAGTTCAACATTCTCATCAAGCGGATAAACCGGTCTTCTGATATGCTTGAATTTCCCAATCTTTCTTACATCCGGATTTGTAATTCCTATGCTTGCCGGGGTAATATATCCCTTTGGCAGATCTTTAAAAGCTTTTTTATACGCATGTCCCAATCCTTTCAGTACAATGATATTTAAGTCTCTTACATCGATACCCAACCATTCAAATACATTAAAATTTTCAGTATCCGCTTTACGTTCTGTTACTACGATTAAAATTCCATTTTGATCTAACACTGCTATTCTGCCAACATCTTGAGGAGGACCTCCATAATATGCAAAAGGTAAACTTTCATCGGTTAACTTGATCACTTTTGCATTTATTTCGATTGGCTCGCCATGATGTTCATCTATCCAAGCACCTAATTTTCCTTTTACAACGCCTCCAGTACCAACAGTAAAAGCACTTTCTATAACATGAGGATCATGCATTGTGGAAACTCCCCCAGAAGGCACTTTCGCATCTAAAATTGCCCGTAATAAATAAGTTCCATCTCCTGGCCCAGCACCACAAGGATCATCACATTCATCAACAAATGCCCATAAACCTCCCTTCTTCATAGCATTCTCTATAGCAGTTTCTACTGGCGGCATATCTATGAAAAATTGTTCTTTAATCTCCCACATGTATTCCACCATGTCCTTTGCTATTTTTTCTGCCAAAGCTTTATCATCATTGGTCACAACAATACATGATGCACCTGCTTCTTTTTTATCGGAGCCATAGAATCCAGCAAAAGGTGAAACATTTATAACGTTTTCATTTGCTTCCCATTCATATGCTCTATCCATCAGAGCTTTCATTGGACCATTATCTGTATTCGTACGTAGAGCTGGTAGAAGTATTGGTGGCTGCATTCTTACGCAAACAGGCTTAACTTTATCAAATACAACTTTCTCTAGAAGCTGACACGCTTCTTGCTCCCTTTCATAAGAGTCTTGATGTGGCTGCGTATTATATGCAAATATAGCATCTGCTTTCTTCGCAGTTACATCAGAAATATTACCATGTGGATCCAGTACCACTAAAAGAGGCATTTCATCTCCTACTTCATTTCTAACAGCGGTCAGCAAATCACCTTCGCAATCTTCATAACCCTCAACCACTGCTGCACCATGCAAATGCAGTAGTACTCCATCCAACTTTTTATCTCTTAAATTGTTAATTATTTCATTTTTAATAAATTCATAAGCATCCTTTCTTATTGGTCCCGAAGGTATGGCACCAGCAGCAATCAGTGGCACAATATCCCATTCCTTTTGTTCTCCATAATCAACAAATCCGCCGATATTGCCCGAACACGTTCGTATCCCTCTTTGTTTTTTCACCATCGTGTCCTTCTTATCCAGCACCCAGAAGTCTTCCAACGATGTATATTCACTACTAAAGCTACTTGTTTCATGCCAAAAGCTACCCATTGCAACTCTCATTTTTTTATTTCTCCTTTATCATTTATTAAAAATGTAATTACTATAAATCTATAATCTATAATTAATATTATGGGGCTCACCTTAACCTTAAGATTATCACTCCCTTTTTTGTCAAGATTGTAAACAACCTAACTATCTTTATCTTGGAATTGGTACCAACCTAGTTTAAGAAGCTGAGTAATGTGATTAATGTGCTTTATCTCCTTAAAAGAATCCAATCCCTGGGGGCCAAGCTCTCTTCCTATTCCACTCTGTTTATATCCTCCCCACGGCGCTTCCACATAAGGAATATGATAATTATTGATCCAAATTGTACCCGCTTTAATTTTTGCCGCAATTGCTGAAGCGTGGTCTACATCACCAATTACCCCTGCCGCTAAACCATACTGTGTTCCATTAGCTAAATTAACCGCTTCCTTATCGTCCTTAAAAGATTGTACAGTTATAACCGGGCCGAATATTTCTTCCTGAACAACTGTCATTTCTTGGTGAACATCGACAAAAATCGCAGGTTGAATATAATATCCTAAACCTTCTATCTCTTCTCCTCCGATTAAGGTAGCCCCTTCTCTAACCCCCACAGATAAGTAACTTTTCACCTTTTCTAAATGGCTTTTATTAATAATTGGACCCATCTCCGTTGTCTCCAGCCTTGGATCTCCAATCCTAATTTTGCCTATTGATTCCCTCAAACGATCGATGACTTTTTGATATAGGGATTCATGAATTAACACTCTTGAAGAGGCTACACAAACTTCACCTTGATTAAAAAACCCGCCAAACATAATCCATTCAACAGCTTTATTAATGTCTGCCTCTTCCAAAATTATCATCGCAGACTTTCCGCCCAACTCAAGTGAGATACGCTTGAACGATCTTGCACAGGCTTCATTAATATTTCTACCGGTTTGCACTCCCCCTGTAAATGAAACCTTATCAATGTTTTGATTAGAAATCAGAGACTTTCCTACGGTTTCTCCATCTCCCAAAACTAAATTAAATACTCCTTCCGGTACGCCAGCTTCCTGGAGCAACGCAGTAAATTGAATCATCGACAATGGTGTTACTTCCGACGGTTTAAAAATAACCGTGTTCCCTGCCGCTAAAGCTGGAGCAATTTTCCACATCCCAAGTAATAGTGGAAAATTCCAAGGTAAAATGAGCGAGCAAACTCCAATTGGTTCATATATTATCGTACTCACCGAGCCATCTTCCATATCCATTTTCCGATATGTTTCCGATTCTATAAGTTTCGCATAATATCGAAGACAGTTTATCGAATCCTCCATATCCATTTTGGATTCCCTAATTGGTTTGCCGGTGTTTTGTGTTTCGATTTTAGCCATTTCATTAACATTTTCACCTAATAAATCTGCAACCCGGTATAGGACCTGGATACGTTTCTTTCTATTTATCCACCAGTCTGTTTCGTCAAATGCTGTTCTCGCAGCTGCAGCTGCCTGTTCCGCTTGTTTAGCCGTTGCCTCAGAAATGTCTATAATTTTTCTTTCATTTGCTGGATTTATAATCGTTCTTTTTTCGCCTTCTCCATTTATCCACTGCCCGTTTATAAATAACTGTTTTTTATTAATCATCATATTCTCCTTATTTCCATTTAGAGATTATATAATATAAACATTCTGATAATATCGGATAAAGCACCCCTCAATAGTCAGAGCCCTTACCTTATCACATCTACTTTTTCATACTGCTCAGTACGTTTCTTCATGGCTATCAATGTAATCATCTCAAAAATAACGGAAGATGCTGCAACAGCGGTAATTTCTCCACTATCATAACTTGGTAATACTTCCACCAAATCAAAACCTTTGATATTAAGTCCATCCAAGCCACGGACATATTCCAATGCTTCATAACTTGTCGGTCCGCCAACTTCTGGGGTCCCTGTTCCTGGTGCATATGCAGGGTCAAGGAAATCGATATCATAGGTAACAAATACCGGACGGTCGCCAGCGCGGGCATGAATTCGCTCCATCACTTTGTCATAACCAATTTCTCTAACTTCTTTCATTGGAATAACTTCATAACCAAGGTCTCTAGCGTCCTGCATATCTTCTGGGCCATAAAGCGGACCGCGCATTCCAACCTGAATGGAATGGTCCACATCGATTAATCCTTCTTCAACCGCCCGGCGAAAAGGCGTTCCATGGACATATTTTTCACCAAAATAATTGTCCCAGGTGTCACTATGTGAATCAAAATGGACTAATGCGATCGGTCCATATTTCTTGGCGAATGCCCGCAAATGCCCTAATGTAATCGAATGATCCCCACCCATCATGACGGGAATAATTTCTTTATCCAAAATTGGTTCAAGTGCATGAACGATATTGTCATATGTCCGATGAATATTTCCAGGAATAATATCAATATCGCCGTAATCAACCCCTGAACAATAATCAAAAATATTAATATCCTGATCAGGGTTATAAGGACGAAGTAAAACAGAAAAATCTCGGATATGTTGTGGACCATAGCGTTGACCAGTACGATTGGAAGCTGCAGTATCAAATGGTACACCTATGACAGCAAAATCCACATCTTCTGTTGTCGGTAAATATTCCAATCGCATAAATGTACGCGGACCGGTGTAGCGTGGCGATTTTGACGAATCTTTTGGTTGGTACATAAAAATTCCCTCCTTCGAATACTTTTATTATTGCAAAATCCATGCCACTTTTTAGTCCCGCAAATTAAGCGGATTCAACGTGTTCATTTAATTCAATTTTGACTCAACTAACAAATTATCAATTCAAAATGAATCAATCGATTCATTTTGAATTGATTTGGTATTCTTTTAACCGGCGAACGACTGTGGACTGGCTCAAACCAAGGAACTTTGCCATTTCATACGTTGTTTTATATTGACGATATGCCCGCTTCAACCAGTTTTTTTCTACTTCTCGTAACGCTTCCTGCATTGTCAAACCTTTTCGTTCAAAAGCCTCTGTGGTCCACTCTTCTGTTGGTAACCCTGTCCCTATGTTGTCAGTTTCTTCAACAAATGGAAGGTCGGACGGATAAATTATGTTTGACATCGATGTTATAACTAACCGTTCGATTAAATTTTCTAGTTCGCGCACATTACCGGGCCAATCATAATTTTGTAAGTTATTAATTGCCGCTGGATGAAGCACTTTATTCGTTTTATATTTATGGTTAAAGACGGATAAATAGTGTTGGATTAATTGATAGACATCCTCTTTTCTTTCTCGTAAAGGGGGAACCGTAATTGGTATAACATTCAAACGATAGAACAAATCTCTCCTAAACTTACCTTGAGCTATCATTACTTCCAAGTCCTGGTTAGTTGCTGCAATCAGACGAAAATCAACATTCTTTCCTATCGAGCCACCAATTCTGGTAATTCTCTTTTCCTGCAAAACCTTTAAAAGTTTTACTTGAATGGCTAATGGCAGTTCACCAATTTCATCAAGAAACAGTGTACCTCGGTCCGCAAGCTCAATCATACCCGGTTTCCCATTTTTATCAGCGCCTGTAAAAGCGCCAGGCTCATAACCAAAAATTTCAGATTCGAATAACGTTTCCGGAATCGCACCACAATTTACTTCTATAAATGATTCATTCTTTCGCTGACTATAATCATGTAACATATGCGCAATGACATTTTTTCCAACGCCCGATTCACCTAGTAACACAGCAGTAGCATCGGATGCCGCAACCCGCTGTACCATATGATAAATGTCCTGCATGGTTTTACTTTTAATCACTACTTCATCCGCTTTGTTCTCTCTTAACTCCTCGATTTCCGATTCATACCGCAACATTTTAAGCTGCAGTTGCTCATAATCTTCCCTTAACTGCTGAATTTCTGTCAAATCGTGGGAAAAGCTGATGATCCTGACAATATCCCCATCATTGTCTGTAAGCGGAATCCCCGTTGCCATCACAACTTTATTCGTCGGTGTTTTCTGCATTACCTGTACTTCTTTTTTCGTATGCAATACTTTTGCTGTTACAGATGGATAAAAAATATGTTCCTCTTCCAATTGGAAGACTGTCTTACCAGTTAAATCTTCCTTGGTCTTCCCATAAATACTCAGGCAATTTGCACTTACCCGTAACACGTTCCCCTCCCCATCAGTTACCACAATATTATCATTGGATGCATCTAAGATTCCGTCTAATTCAATTTTTAGAAGTTTCATATTTGACATTAGCTTATCACCTTCCTATTTTTTATTTACCTTGTAGCAATTTTAACAGTTTATTTGGCAGAACGTATAAAAATTCCACAAAAAAAGGTTCTTCTAAATTTCTTTAAGTCATATGACTATTTTCAAGAAATAAAGAGAACCCCTCTATTAACTTACTATTTTATGAACTTTTAGATATCTCATTACTCAATTCTTGCTTTTTTTCCTCCGTTTTTAATGGTGATGAACGCACTATATCTTTCTCGGCCCTCAACGATTTAAAAAACGAAATGCTCATAGCTATAATGACTAAAGAAAATGGTAAACCTGCAACAGCAGAAACAGTTTGCAACGGAACTAATCCACCACTTAAAAGTAATGCAATCGCAACCCCGGCAATAACGACCCCCCACAATATTTTACTTCTATTTGATGGAGCTATCGTTTCTTCACTATACATTCCTAACACATAAACTGTAGAGTCGGCTGATGTTACAAAGAAGATGATTAAAGAAATGATTGTCATACCAATAAGAATAGGGCTAATAGGGAAAAGCTCTAAAAAGTAGAACAAAGCGGTATCCATATTTGCTAAAATTCGATTTGCTAACTCTGTATTTTGTAAATTAATAACGTTGTATAGTGCACTTCCACCGAGAGTTGAATACCAGATCATCGTTGCTATTGAAGGAATAAGCACTGCACCAAAAATAAATTCTTTTATAGTTCGTCCTTTGGAAATTCTTGCAATGAAAATCCCCACAAATACACCAAAACTGATTGCCCAGCCCCAATAAAAGAAATCCCAACCCGCTTGCCATGTGTAATCATTAAGAAATGGCTCAAGATGAAAACTCATACCAACAAAGTTCTTTACGTAGTTACCGGTTGTATTTACGATAATTTCTAGAATGTGCCTAGTCGGTCCCAATACAAAGATCAACACCATAATTGCTAAAGCAAGTACGATATTAATATTGGACAACCATTTTATTCCCCGTTCTATGCCAGTACTGGCAGAAATAATAAACAAAATCGTTAATAGAAGGATTAAAATAATTTGATTAATAGGTGTGTTATCTATATTCCAAACGTATTCAAAACCTGCCCCCATTTGCTTAACTCCCAACCCTAAGGAAGTCGTTATACCACTGATGACGGCAAATATAGCAATAATATTGATAACTTTACCAAGCGGTCCAAATGCCCGCTCACCCAACAATGGTTTTAACGTATGATTAATTAACGGCGGGGTGCCCTTTCTATATTGAAAATACGCCATCATTAATCCAATAATTGCATATGTTCCCCAACTGTGTAAGCCCCAATGAAAGAAAGTATATTGCATTGCGACTTTCGCGGATTCCACTGTCCCCCCTTCACCAAAAGGAGGCTCGAGATACATTAGAACTGGTTCAGCAACTCCCCAGAAGAATAGACTAATCGCCAGACCTGAGCTATATAACATAGCAATCCAAGAAAATGTGCTAAATTCTGGTCTATCGTCATCCTTACCTAAGCGAATTCTTCCGTATTTTGAAAAAGCAACATATAAACAGATTATCACAAAGAGAAAAGCTACCAACATGTAATACCATCCAAAATTGTCACTAATAAACGTATAAAGAATGTATTCGGAGATTTGCCCCATCGTTTCTGGGGCTAGTATACCGAAGCTCACAAATACTGCAACCACAATAAGTGAACCTATTACTACTATATTTCTTCTCATTAAAAATCTCCTTTCATTTATGCTCACTATTTAATGGTGGGGATCACCCACTGATTTTCTCCTCTTTCCGTCGTTACATATTCCGGCCACCGATAATGAATTGGAGGCTCATAATCACATAGCGGCGGAACCCATTCCTCTCCACCTATACCACCTCCAGTACGTTCCACGAACTCATCTTTCGCCTGTTTTAATAATCCAGGCTGTGTTAACAAATCAATAATCGTCATCCCAACTGTTTTGGAGGCGCTTATAATCATCGGATCAATGCATTCTCTTATTCCCCCCAATGCATTCATAACCCATGCCGGGTAAGCATAGCCCGATTCAGGCGATTTTAGCGCCGGTCGCCCAATATACAACCTGACAGTTGGAGCATGCCAACAATATTCGGTATAGTCATCTGATGTAAAATGACGTTGCCATGACGGTAACATTTCCCGCATTTTTCTTTCCGCTTCTTCCGGCGATATCAATGTTTCAATCTCTTCCAAAAATGGTTTGTCCATCGGTTCAAAGCCAAGATTTGCTTGGATCTCTTGTGCAATTTTTATAGCATCCCCATTAAATTTAGGCGCTCCCGCAATTTCTAAATTCTGATAGGTTGCTTCTGCCATGGCATGATTTTCAAGTCCAGTACGTGACTTTGTGATCCAATCTCGTTTCCAATTACAATGAGCTGATTTTGCAGCACTTTCAGCATTTTGATCAAGAACCTGAACCACTTTTTCGGCCATCTCAATAGTAGGGACACGGATAAAATAATAGATTTGGGCCATTTGTCCTGGAATATTGTCTGCAGTTGCTTGACCTGTATTTAAAATGGTTTCATTGACAGACCAGCCCATGTTATATGACAGCATATGCTCCCTATACATCTTGGACAAACTGTACATATTCACAACCGCATCCGTTGCTCCTGGAGCCCGGGCTGTTGCATGCGAAGCTGGAATAGGCGAATCCCCTCCTGACGATAACCATGTCTCTGGCTCATCACAGGTAAACGTATACATTACTGAATATCCAACCGCACAATGCGTATCCAAACGTGTTGTATTGCATAAAGGTAACATGTAAAAAGGATGGAAACTTATAGCTGCATCTAGATCATTATAGTAACCCTTAGCAGCATGAATAGGTTTCGAACCCCTTAATTTTTCAGCAGGTTCCCCAAAAAATTTTAGTTTCCCTTTTATATTATTTTGCTCCATGGTTGCTTTCGCAGCTAAAAAGCCTCCAAATGATCCAATGCCTAATGCGGAATGTGGATCCGTGTGCCCACCCGCATATTTGCTAAGTCCGTCCCGTGGCCGCTCAACGGTTTCCGCCGCTTGACAATTGCCGGGGACGGCATCATATTCCGCATACCCTCCAATTACTGGTCCATTTCCATTATCCCAGGTGGCACAAAATGCAGTTGGCATTCCGCCGCTTCCTTCTTCTACTACAAATCCTTCCTCTTTTAATCGGTTGATATACCATGCAGAAGACTTATATTCTCTCCATGCTGTCTCACCATAATTCCAAATGACTTGATTCCAGTCTGACAGTTTCTTCTCGTTGTCTGTTACCCAATTCATCACCATTTGTTTTTCTTGAGAGGCCATAAACCAAATTCTCCCTTCTAGTAACCTTTAATCCATAATTTAGAAGTTATAACAACAGATCTTATGAAGTCTGACAGACATGATACATTGATTCATAAACCAATATCACCTTTGTCAACTTAGAGCATAAATCGTGTCCGCCAAAATTATGTTCACAAATAGACTTCGATCCTATTTAGTGTGGGTTATTTCCATTCAAATTCAAACAATGAGCGAACCCATGTTAGAAAAGATTTGTTCGCCTCCAACCCAAGTTTCACAAACCTCAATATCTTTAAAATGATCCATTGGTATGTCATAAGGATTGTCAGTTAAAATGGCAAAATCCGCTAACTTACCCTCTTCAATGGATCCAATTAAATGTTCACGGTGTATCGCCTTTGCAGCTTCTATTGTATATCCTTGTAAAGCCTCTGTAAGCGAAATTTTATGCTCTGCCCCAACAATGTTACCTTGCAATGTTGAACGCGTAACAGCAGCATAAATGGCCAACAAAGGATTTGGTGGAGCAACAGGCGTATCCGAAGACAATACAATAGGAATATTTTTCTCCTTAAACCAGCCATATGGAGAATAATTTTCACCATACTCACCTACTGCACGCACAACACCTTCTCCAAACTGATAAACATGTTGTGGCTGAGGTACAGGCCAAATACCCAATTCAGCAATGTCATCAACTTGTGAAACAGCAGGTAAACCACAATGCTCGATTCGATGACGACGATCACTGTCCGGTGATAGCTCTTGTGATGCCCTTGCACCATCAATAACCAATTGAATTGCTCCGTCACCTTGAGCATGCGTAATTGTCTGAAATCCTTGTAAATGTGCCTTTACGAAAATATCTTTAAATTCATCTGGTTCATGATAAAGATATCCTTGTTTACGCTTGCTATCAGAATATCCGGATGATAAGTATGCTGTTCCCGAATTTAATGAACCATCCGCATATAATTTTATAGATCCAATTGATAATTTCTCATCTCCAAATCCCGAACGAAGCCCAAGTTTTATTAACTCATCCAAATACGTAGATAAAAACGACATGACAACGCGTAATTTAAGGTTTCCATTTGCTTTGGCGGTTTCAAATGATTCCATTTCTTGTTTGGTAACTTGTGGATCGTTAATCGTGGTGATGCCAGCAGAAATGCATTGCTCCTGTCCAACCTTAACCAGCGTTTGTAAGCCGATAGGAGTATCAGGCATATGAATATTTGGCCCATGATTACCAATAACGACTCCTGATTTCTTTGCAAAAAAGTCATTGGCACTATCGAATAACTGCCCATTAGGTATCCCATTTTCATCTTTTCCAACAACACCGGCAACAGGATCTTCTGTATGTTCGTCAATTCCCAATTGATTAAGTAAAAAATGATTAACTACATTTGAATGACCGCTTACATGCATAATTTGCACAGAATGATTCTTACTTACTCTATCAAGGTCATCTGCAGTAGGATAACGTTTCTCTTCCAAATTCCGCTGGTCAAAACCGAATCCACGAATGATCCCTTCAGGCTTTAGTATTTCTTTATGTTTAGAAAGTTGATTGACTAAATCATCCATATTTTTTACCGTTGGATAGCTGAGATCAATCCATGTATGACACATTCCTAACATCATAAGATGGGCATGCGGGTCAATAAACCCAGGTATAAGGCAACGTCCCCCTAGATCAACTTTTTTAACTTCATCACCCTGTAATTTTCTGTTACACTCCTCTAGTGAGCCGGTACATACAACTTTATTCTCCCTTACAGCAACAGCCTCTACCCCTTCTTTTTTTCCCATTGTTAAGATAGAGCCTCCATAAAATAATAACGATTTGTTTACCATATCTGTCTCTCCCTTGTGTTGAATATTAATAATAACGATTATTCATTTTATTATTTGCAATTTATATGCCAACTTGAGCCATTCTTATCATGAGGGCAGGTTGTAATAATAACTGTTATATAAGTTATACAAGTTTGTATAGCCTGTAATATTCAAGATTAATCCTAATGTAAATTATATAAGCTTCTACACAATCTATTTTATAGCTAAAAAGTTACTAATTTAATGTATTTCATGTGACAGAAACCGGTTTATGAAGACCTTATACGAATCGGTATAACCTTATACAATATTGTATAAGGTTATTACTTGTGCTACAATTCTATGTAATAGGCCATATACGGGATGATTTTCCATAATTATTTTTGAAATTTATTACTCGAACCATGGAGGCTACGCATGAAACCAAATGAATTGTGGGACTGGGAAGAAATCATTAATACAATATATACGGGTGTCGTTATTACCAATCCAGAAGGGAATATAGTCTATACTAATGATTCATGTGAATATTGGTTTGGATTAAAAAAAGCAGAACTAATTGGGAGATCAGTAATAGAACTAGAAAAAGAGAAAGTATTTTATCCTTCCTTAGCAAAAAAAGTCATTGAAACAGGTAAGAAACAAACACTGATTCAGGAAACGCAGACCGGACAAAAGTTACTAGCCACTGGAAATTTCATTTACGATCGTAACCAAGATGTCAAATTAATCGTGTGTTATGCACAGGATATAACAGAAATGGACAAGTTAAAAGCATATGTAAAAAAAGTAGAGGGAGAACTAAAAAGTATTAAGCAGGAATTATACCAACTTCAAAATGCCAAGGATATCACTTTTGGAATTGTGGCGAGAAGTGAGAAAATGAAGAATATCATTACTTCCCTTGACAGAGTGGCAAAAACAGAGGCAACTGTTTTATTTACTGGAGAATCAGGGGTTGGAAAAAGCTTACTAGCTGAATACCTGCATAATAAAAGTGAAAGAAAAGGAAAGTTAGTAAAAATCGATTGTGGAAGTATACCTGAATCCTTGCTTGAATCAGAACTATTTGGATATAAACCCGGCGCTTTCACAGGGGCAAATCCTAAAGGTAAGAAAGGTTTAGTTGAAGAAGCAGAGGAAGGCACCTTATTCTTAGACGAAATAGGTGAATTACCCTACACTTTACAGGCTAAGCTGCTAACACTCATTCAGGAAAAACAATTTTATACAATCGGAGACACTACTTCAAAAACAGTAAATTTTCGTCTGGTAACCGCAACCAACATTAATATAGAAGAAATGATAGAGCAAGGAAAATTTAGAGAAGATTTATATTTTCGGCTTTCTGTGATTCATCTTGCAATCCCGCCCTTACGTGAACGTAAAGAGGATTTGATTGCTATGATTATGGATCTTATAAAGAAGTTCAATCAACTTTATAATCAGGAAAAAGAACTATCGCATGAAGCAATTGATTGTTTACTCAACTATTCCTGGCCTGGAAATGTAAGAGAGCTTGCAAATATCATTGAAAGACTAATCTTAACGATAGATGAAGAAATCATTACGCAAGAGCACCTCCCTCAAGAAATTGCTACTTCCGGTTTTCCTGTTTCGATGGTTGGAACAAAAAGAACACTTCCTGAAATTATGGCAGATACAGAAATACGGATCCTTCGTGATGCTCATGTGAGGTGTAACAGTACCACAGAAATGGCCAGGTTATTAGGAGTAAGTCAACCGACTATTGTTAGAAAGCTTCAAAAATATAAAGGTATGATTTAATAACCTATTTAACATTGAATGTGAAGGCGCCCTATTATTGGGGACGCCTCTTTGTATAAACATGCTTGGACTTTCGTATTAAATCATAAAACGATTATTTTTATTCCAAAACCCTTCCCAGCCTCTCCACCGCCTCCGATATCTCCTCTTCCCCAATACTAGCAAACCCCAACACCAATTCAACCATACCTGCAGTTTCATACCGCTTCGTCAACATAAACCGTCGCATCGTATAAATTTCCAGCTTTTCTTGCTTCGCTGCTTTTTCCACTTGCTCATATGTTTTTCTCGTTTTAAACCATGCCAAAAAATGCAAGCCGGCCGGAATATCTTCTATAACAACCCGCTTCCCAAATCGCCGGCAGATATGAGCGATCAATTCCTTACGTTTCGATTCATAATGGTGCGTCATCCGTTTAAGATGGCGTGCATATCCTCCTGTCTCAATAAAATAATATAAGGTATATAACGATAGAACATTACTGCTCTGCATAAAATACCGATATTTTTCCCGGTATTTCCTCAATATATCTGGCGGCAAAACCATGTAGCTGATCCGCAATCCAGGTAGCATTGTTTTGGAAAACGTACCTGTGTAAATGATACGCTGATTTTGGTCTAAACTTTGCAACGATGGAATGTTATCCGTCTCATATTTGAATTCACTATCATAATCGTCTTCAATAATATAACGGTCGGTTTTTTTGATAGACCAATTTAATAATTCAACCCTCCTTGCGATAGGCATGATTTTGCCAGTTGGGAACTGGTGTGATGGGGTGACAAATAAGTAATTAATATCGGTCGCTTCGACTTCATTCATTGCAATTCCTTTATCGTCGATTGCAAGCGTATGTACATCAAATCCCATATCTGCAAGCAGCGTATAGAACCGCGAATATCCAGGGTCCTCCATCGCAACAACTGTCCCTTTTTCATTTAGATCCATTAAATTGCGAATTAACAACTGGGTGCCTGCCCCGATAACAATTTGCTCCGGCTTACAAACCACCCCGCGTGACATAGCAATTAAACGGGCGATACTTTGCCGCACCAGATATGGTCCCTGATAATGGCTGACCTCGGATAATTCATATTTATGATTCATCAGTGCTTTTTGCTGGCATTTCATCCATTCATGAAAGGGAAACATAGCTATATCGGATGTCATATGCGATAAGGAAAGCCACCCTTCCCCTGTGAAATGCTGCTCTTTTAAATCCTCCGGTAACGACTGTTCATGCCGCTTGCCTTTTTGGATAAACGGGGTAATATTTTCTACATAATAGCCTTTTCTTTCTTTTGTATAAATGTATCCCTCCGCAAGCAGCTGCTCATAGGCGCTTGTCACTGTATTCACACTAACATTTAGTTGTTCAGCTAACTGCCGTTTTGATGGGAGCTTTTCATGTGCTTGTAATCTGCCTTCCAAAACCTGTCCTTTTATACGCAGATAAATTTGTTTATATAAATTTTTCCTGTCGTCTATTTTATTAAGCGTAATCAACATTAGCCATCCTCCTAATCTGGTGCCCAATAAAATTAATAACTGGTACTTTTCATTATACCAGATTGTTGTCATACTTATCACTATATTAGAATAAGGAGTGATTACGATGACCACAACAGTAGCAACAACCGAAGAGTTACAAGCCAAGCGTCAAAAATACATCCCACGCGGTGTAAGCAATGGGAATTTGAACATTGCAGCACATGCAAGCGGTGCAACGGTAACCGATATCGAAGGAAGGAAATGGATCGATTTTGCCGGAGCCATCGGAACGCTAAACGTCGGCCATACCCATCCAAAAGTCACGGAAGCGGTTAAACAGCAAGTCGATCGATTCCTGCATCCAGGTTTTAATGTCATGATGTACGAAGGCTATATTCAACTGGCAGAAAAGTTATGCGAGATCACCCCTGGAACATTTGATAAACAAGCTATCCTATTAAATTCAGGGGCTGAAGCAGTGGAGAACGCGGTAAAAGCAGCCCGCCGCTATACAGGCAGACAAGCTGTTGTTTCATTTACAAGAGGATTCCATGGCCGGACCAATATGACCATGAGTATGACAAGTAAAGTGAAACCGTATAAATTTGGCTTTGGACCATTTGCCCCTGAAGTTTATCAAGCTCCATATCCATACACATACCATAAGCCTGATACCATGACTGAGGATGCTTATGTGGACCAAAAAATCGAGGAATTTAAAGACTTCTTTCTTGCAACAGTAGCGCCTGAAACAGTTGCTTGTATCGTGATGGAGCCTGTTCAGGGGGAAGGGGGCTTTGTTATTCCACCGAAAAAATTCGTACAATTTGTAAGTAACTTTTGCCATGAGCATGGGATTGTCTTTGTCGGCGATGAAATTCAGACAGGCTTTGGACGGACTGGAAAGTTATTTGCTATGGAACATTTTGATGTCGTACCTGACCTTATTACTGTATCCAAATCATTGGCGGCTGGTCTGCCATTAAGCGGCGTTGTTGGTAAGACAGAGATTCTAAATGCTGCAGGTCCAGGTGAATTAGGGGGCACCTACGCAGGTAGTCCGGTTGCTTGTGCCGCTGCATTAGCTGTCATCGATATCATGGAAGAGGAAAACTTATCACAAAAATCGGAAATGATTGGCCAAAAAATAGAACATAAATTACTATCCTTGAAAGAGCAACATGACTATATCGGAGAAATACGTCGTTTGGGATCTATGGTTGCTGCTGAATTGGTTATCGATACTACAACCAAACAGCCGAACAAACAAAAGACAGCCGAAATTGTCATGAACGCGAACGATAACGGCTTATTGCTACTTTCTGCTGGAATTAAAGGCAATGTGATCCGCTTTTTAGCACCGTTAGTCATCACAGATGAAGAACTAACAAAAGGACTGGATATGTTGGAAAAGGCATTTGATTAAAACTGGTGCCAAACGGGTATTTTTAACTATCGGGCGGTCTTAAAGGAAGAATGAACAATAAGAATTTTTGTGAAAATATGTTATCTGCTGAACCCTATTCCTTTAGCATCTAACAAAATTGTATTATGCTAATGAAAGATAGGTAAACATATCAAGATCAAAAAGATCATAAAAGGAGGCACTAGCAATGACAAAACAATTCAACGTAACGAACCCTGCCACAGGCGAAATCATTGAGCAAGTCACGATGAATACAGAAGAAGAAATTAACAAGAAATTAGAACTCGGGCATAAAGCCTTTAAGGAATGGGCAAAAGTCAACGCGCATGAACGTTCCCGTTTACTGCAAAAATGGTCTGACAAGGTTAAGGAAAACAAACAAGAAATCGCTGAAATCATGACCAAAGAAAATGGGAAGCCAATGCATGAATCATTAGGTGAGGTTGACTATGCAGCAAGTTATATTGACTGGTATGCTGAAGAAGCAAAACGAATTTATGGTCGCACCATTCCGGCGAATACGGAAAACAAGCGCATTATTGTCAGCCATCAGCCGGTGGGACTTGTAGCAGCAATCACTCCCTGGAATTTCCCAGCAGCCATGATGACCAGAAAAGCAGCTCCAGCTCTTGCGGCAGGCTGTACGTTTATTGTAAAACCAGCAGTAGAAACACCATTAACCGCGATTCGGATCATTGAACTTGCCCATGAAGCAGGGATTCCTGAAGATGCGGTACAATGCGTCAACACGCGTGGAAGTATTGCCGGTGATATTTTTACCAGCAGTGATTACGTTCGTAAAATCACGTTTACCGGTTCCACCCCTGTGGGCAAAACATTAATTAAAAACAGTGCCGATTCAGTCAAGCATGTAACAATGGAATTAGGTGGGCATGCTCCACTAATCGTTGCCGAAGACGCCGATCTTGATTTTGCGGTACAACAAACAATTGCCACCAAATTTAGAAATGCAGGTCAAACCTGTGTCTGCGCTAACCGGCTGATTATCCACGAAAACATAGTAGAGGAGTATTCCAAGAAGCTGGCAGCAGAAGTGGAGAAACTCAAGGTTGGTAACGGCATGGATAAAGGCACCGATGTCGGACCGATCATCAACAAAAAGGGCTACGAAAAAATTGTTGAACAGGTAAACGACGCTGTCGAAAAAGGTGCAGAAGTATTAGTCGGCAATAAATATGATACGGATGATGATAAAGGATATTACTATGTTTACCCAACTGTATTAAACAATGTTAAGGATAATATGGACATCATGCACCAGGAAACATTTGGTCCAGTTGCTCCAATTACAACCTTTAACAAGTTAGAAGAAGCTGTTGAAATTGCCAACAACACGCCATACGGTCTTGCAGCCTATTTCTTTACGAATGATTACCGAACCGGAACATATTTACATGATCATCTGGACTTCGGTATTGTTGGCTGGAATGATGGCGGACCATCTGCTGCCCACGCACCATTTGGTGGCATGAAGGAGAGCGGCCTTGGCCGTGAAGGCGGAATTGAAGGAATTGAGCCTTATTTGGAGACAAAGTATTTGTCGATTGGGAATTTGTAAAAAGAATGTAAAAACAGAGCTGTTATGATAACGGCTCTGTTTTTATATTTGTATACTTTGCACATCATGCATGGTCTTTGGCAGACTCTTTCCACGCAAACGTAATACCAATACCTACCGCTAATAAAATAGCTGCAAAGTAAAACGGATAATTCAGATCAATATCGAACAAAAGTCCGCCAATGACTGGCCCAATCACGTTACCGATGCTCGTAAACATAGAGTTCATCCCGGCAACAAAGCCTTGCTCGTTTCCCGCAATCCGCGACAGATAGGTGGTAACAGTCGGCCGCAATAAGTCAAAGCCAATAAAAATGGTTATAGTAACAAGCATAATCATATAATATTCATGTACCAGCGTCATTAAAAATACCAAAACCATCGAGAAAATCAAACAATAACGGACTAACCGAACCTCTCCAAACCATTTGATAAAATGGCCAAAAAAGACCACCTGAAAAATTGCACCTAATATGCCCCCACCCGAAATCATAATCGCAATGTCTTTCGGTGTAAAACCAAATTTATGGTCAGCAAACAAGGAGAACAACGATTCAAACGATGATAGACCAAATGAAAAAATAAAGATAATTAAAAAAGAAATGAGATAGATTGGTATGAATATCCGTTTCCAACCTGTTTGTGCCCCTGGAATCTGCTGTACATCATCTTGATGTCGCTCAGGCTCTTGCAACAATACAAATGATAGTACAGCCGCTATTAAACCAAAGACAGCAGCGAAGAAAAACGGCATCCTTGTTCCAATACCAGCCAAAAAGCCGCCAACTCCCGGCCCTACGATAAAACCAGTATTAATCGCCGCTGACATATACCCCAATGCCTTTGGTCGGTAGTCGGGCGATGTAATATCGGCAATATACGCTGTAACTGCGGACATAATAAAAGCTGCGCTAACCCCTCCAACCATGCGTGATATGAATAGTGCAACCACATCCTTGCCGATGCCAAATAGAAATTCAGAAAAAGCAAAGATAATTAATCCAATCACGATCATTTTTTTTCGTCCAAAACGATCCACCCACTTTCCAGCAATTGGAGAAGCCAGCAGCTGTAAAAAAGCAAATGCTGCAACAAGATATCCAACAACCGAACCGGATAAATGTAATTCATTCATAATGGTTGGAACAACGGGAATAACGAGACTAATCCCCAAAAATGCCAAAAATAAATTGATTAATACAATGACAAGTGCCACCGTTTGATTTTTCTCCATACTATGTTACTCCTTTAAAAAACTGTGAACTATTTCAGAACTAATAAAGACACTTACAGTATGCGTCAATCAATGAAAAACATGATCATGCACCTTAATATGCGAATTTATTTTCAAACCACCGTTTTACTCATTTCATGATTGTACTATATTTTCATGCAAAAGGTCTGTTGTAAAGCCTTATTTTTTATAAAAAAGTGAGCTTTTTCTATCACCGACAAAAATAAGATGAATCCATAGCAGCCAATAATATCATACCTGCTTTAAACAGCAAAAAAGTGATGTTTCCCCCTTTTATTTCATTGGCGGTTTTCATTAACTGATTATGGAACAAATACACTACCAAAGAACCACAAAAGGCATTACAAATTTCTTATGAAAATGAATACTTTTTACCTTGAACATCTCGATTTTTACTGGTAATTTATAACTAATTATGCAAAAGTGTTAACATTATGTTAATTTATACAGGCTGTCAACTCGATGACGTTGTTCCATCTGGATTGAAACTACTACACATCATTGTTAAACCCACTCACAAATTCCTGCACGACAACGGCAGATTTGATCACTTCCCATTCTTGTTAATCCCTTTTAATCAGCACGAAAGTAATGTTTTGATATTAATGAAATCATGCTATAGTATTCGGCCGTTAGCATTTAAAATGATTTGGAAAAAACAAAAAGATAGCAGGTATTTTCACATAAAGGAGTAGCCTATGAAGAAAATTTTTACATGGATGCTCGCTGTTTCTGCCTTGTTCCTCTTAGCTGCTTGTAGCAATGATGAGGAGACGGCTGACGAGCTGATTGAATATTATAATGAAGAATGGATTCCTATCCATGCAATGAAGAGTGCAAAAATGGATGATGCCCAAGAAAGACTTTTGAAAATTCAGGAAGAACAAGAAGAAAATTATAGAGGAGAAGCTATCGCTTTGTACAAAGACGAAATTATACCATCTTTTAACGAGGTTTTAGAGCGACTTAAGTCCGTAGAACTGGAACACAAAGAGGTTAAAAAAATGAACGATTTGCAAATGAAGGCGGAGGAATTTGGCAAAACCCATTTAAAAATGGGAATTGATTATTTTAATGATGATATCTCAGATACCCAATACATGACCCATGAAGATGAATTAAAAGAAAAATATGATGACGTCCTTGAGTACCGGGATAAACTAATAGAAAAATATGACCTGAAATATGATAAAGAAAAAGACAAAGTCGATGGCTTTTACGAACTAAAGCATAAGGATTAATAGAAAATTTATCGAGCGAACTGATTTTCATAAATGTTAAGTCTGTACGCTCTTCGCTTAGAGATATCACTAAAGGAGTTAAAAACATCCGGGGAAAGCTTTAAAGACAAGACAATCTTCTTTACAAGCCTGTTATGAAAAAAATCCATTGTGATTATGTTGTAAAAAGACCCCGAAAAACTGAAGAAACGTGTAAATGATGAGGTATTATCCAGTGAAAATAATTTAGCTAAAGAAATCGCTATGGTTGAGTTATATTTGTTTTCCGGTAACGAGCGACCGGAGGATCATGTCATTAACGGAACAGACGCTGCTAGCTCAGTGCTTATTTATCATGTTACGAAATTATCAGCGGCAAATAGATGCGGTTGGCGAAGATATCGACTTTGAACAAGGACCGAATGATCCATTATTGGCAAGAGTGGAATCTATCCATTATGATGTGACGGATAATTGTCTTGGATTCGGAACTAACCACCAGCCTTTTTGACGAAGACGATAATTATACCAGAAAAGATTTTATGAATCCTTGAGGAAGGAATGACGGTGGAGGATTTAATTAATAACTAGATCCTGAAACATATTATCGACCAGCAATTCAACAGTGGCCGGATCTGGAGTGTTCAACATGATGAAAAGAATGTTTTTTATATGTATAAGTATGATTATACTACTTTCTATTACAAGTTGTTCAAATGACGATGAAGTAGCTAAGGAGTTAATTGATTACTATAATAATGACTGGATTACTGTTCAAAAAATGAAACAAGAAAAATTAGGATCAAAGAAGATTGAATTACTCCGTCAAATAGAAATAGGTGATGAAAGTGCCAATACCTATGCTAAAGAAGAAATCATACCCAGTATGAAAGAAATACTAGATTATCTTCATGGCATTAAGTTAGATCATAAAGAGGTTCAAAAGTTACATCAATTACAAGTTGAGGCAGATGAGTTTTTCTATGAAGGACTTAAAGATTTTCCAGCACATTATCGTGGCGAAATAAATGATAAGGAAATACAGGAAAAAGAAGACAAACTTAAAGAAAAATATGATGAAGTCCTTGATTATCAAGAAAAACTCATGGAAAAATATGACCTCAAGTATGATCAGGCTAAAGGCAAAGTAGACGGCTTTTATGAACTGAAAAATAGGGAAGATTTAAAGGATAAGATATACTCGATTATCGGGATAAATTAAAAACATTATAATGAGAGCTTTTTGAAACATAAAAAGGCTCTCTGATTATATGAATCGTATAAAACATGGGGTGTCACACTTGAAAAAAATGTTTTTTATATGGATTAGTATGATACTGTTGCTGATTATGACTGGTTGTTCAAATGATGACGAAGCAGCAAAAGAATTAATTGATTACTATAATAATGATTGGATTACCGTCCAAAAAATGAAAGAGGAAAACTTAAACCCAAAAAAAGATAAACTGATTGACATTGAAAATGATAGTAAAAATAAGGCAAGCACCTATGTGAAAGAAGAACTAATGCCAAGTATGAAGGAAATATTGGATTATCTCAATCATATCGAATTGGAACATAAGGAAGTTAAAAAGTTACATCGATTAGAGATGGAAGGAGAAGAATTTGCCTATAAAGGGTTTAAAGACGGTATAGCTTATTATAAAGGAGAACTAACTGATGATGAAATGAATGAAAATACCAAGAAGTTGGAGAAAAAATATGATGCATTTCTTGAGCGAAGGGACAAATTAATGGATAAATACAATATTGTTTGGGTTGACGATTCATCTTCTGAATCGGGTTATCAAAAAATGAAATTAAAAAGATAGTTGCTTGCCAACTTACGAAAAGGCAAAGGGAACTAGTTGCTTAGCTCCCTTTTTCTATAAAATCTTGATACACAATCTCCCCATCCATCACCGTTAATTTCACCTTCGTATCTTTAATCTCTTCTACCGGCACATCAAATAAATTTCGGTCAAGTACAATGACATCAGCAAGTTTTCCCTTTTCAAGTGTACCTAGCTCATGTTCCCGAAATCCTCCGTATGCCGAACCGTTAGTATAATCATGTAAAGCCTCTGCCAGTGTGACCTTTTCAGCCGGGTTCCAGCCTCCTATTGGATTGCCATCATTAAATACCCTAGTCACAGCTCGATAAATTTCCATCATTGGATCTAATCCCACCACAGGAAAATCTGTGCCAAAAGCCATTCGAGCACCGCGTTGTTTTAGGGTGTTAATCGGCCATGTAAAAGGCTCTCGTTCCTTGCCCAATCGGTCCAGATAATCGTTGTCTTCATATTTTTCAGACACTCCTAAATGCTCCGGCTGCATTGATGCAATAACACCCAGTTGCGAAAAACGATCCAGATCATCAGGATGGATGACTTCAATATGCTCAATCGTGTGTCGTGAATCCCGTACCCCATTTATTTTTTGCGCAGCTTCAAAGCTATCCAATCCCAACCTAACCGCTCCATCTCCACAAGCATGTAGTCGAATCCGAAAGTCTTCACGGTCAGCATCGATAATCCATTGTTTCACCTGGTCTATCGGAATCAGTGTATTACCTCTTGTTTCAGGACAATCTGAGTAGGGTTCTAAGAGGTAGGCGGTATATGTTGTAGGGACCCCATCCAGGAACTGTTTCAAACCAGAAAACATCAGCTTATCCGAACAGTATTGCTCTCTTAATACTCGTGGGCGTTCTAAGTCACCATTTAGTGCAGTCATAAACTGGATCCGTGTGGTTAATTTCCCTTTTTCCTCAAATTCTTGATAGATATCCAAATCGCCGAGCTCCAAATTAGGAAGCGGAAGCATATCACTTACTGTCGTAATACCCAATTTCGCCGCCTGGTTCAAAAATTTTTCTAGGATGCATGCTTTTCGTTCTCTTGGAATGCTAGTAAATGCCTGTTCAGCTAATCCCATCGCTGTTTCATATAGAAATCCAGTCGGCTCTCCATTTTCATCTTTTGCTATTCCGCCAAACGGAGGGTCTGGAGTATTACGATCAATCCCAATCACTTCTAGTGCTTTACTGTTCAGCCATGCTCCATGACACTCTGCATTAAACAGGAATACTGGACGATCTGAAATAAATTGATCAAGTGTTGAACGATGCGGGAGTTTCTTTTCATCCCAAAACACATGATACCAGCTAAAACCAATCACCCAAGGATCATCGGGGCGGCTATCAGCAAACACCTTCACCATTTCTGCTGTTTCCTGTTCAGACTTCGCATCAAGCAATGAGACACTAACCTGTGCCAAGCTACCTAGAAATAGATGCAGGTGAAAATCCTGAAATCCTGGCATAATTAATTTCTCCCCAACATCCAGCACCTTTGTATGAGAGCCAATGAACGGTTTAACTTCCTCCACTGAACCAACAGCTACAATATAACGATCCCGAATAGCGACTGACCCCTTTATAGGTTTATCATGTTGTCCGGTAAATATCGCTTCACTAGTTAATACAAGGTCCGCTTGCTCTAAAGTACTCATAAATGTCTTCCCCCAACGGTGTTTTACTTTTATAAAAGTAATATTCGATAATCAAAATCACTTAATAATGCAACTATTAAGAATTAACAAAAGATAGTTGCTCCCCTAATGACTTCACTTGATAAAGGTCATCTCGCCTATCTTTTAACGGTGTGACCGTTCCAATCAAACGATTTTGCCTTATAGCTTCGAGATCGACTTCACCTATCACCATCGTTTCGGTATTTACAGCAGCCTCTCCGATAATCCCATCATCAGTTGATCCATAATCAATCGGCATGAATATCCCGGATTGTGCATAGTTCGTGTTCATATGATAAACATGGGTCAAGTTCCCAACGGTACCCGCAGTGATCGTGGCCACTTGATTTTCAATGGCTCTTGCCCGGGCACAGCAACGAATTCGCAAATTGGCCTGTTGATCTTGTGCTGTAAATGGAATAAAAATCAATTGAGTACCTTGATTCACAGCAATTCTTGCAAGCTCTGGAAACTGAATATCGTATCCTATTAAGATGGAAACTTTTCCACAGTCCGTATCAAATACCTTCACTCCATTACCAGCTTGCGTTCCCCACCATTTCCGTTCATCTTGAGAAATGTGCAGTTTATATTGCTCATCAATTCTGCCATTACGATGAAATAAATAAGCAACATTATACAGCGAACCCTTCTCAATTACGAATTGAGAACCGGCAATAATATTGATACTGTAGCGAATTGCCATTTCGGAAAATAACTGCAAGTAGTCCTTGGTATACGCTGCCACCTCCCTTACCTGTTTGTTTGGCGCGGTTTTCTTAATAAAAGATAATAGCTGTATTGTAAATAACTCCGGAAACACGACAAAGTCGGATCGTACCTTGGAACTTGCATCGATATAGTATTCACTTTGTGATGCAAAATCCTTAAACGATTGAATTGCCTTCATCGGATATTGAATTGCTGATATACGTATGGGCAACGCACGCTTATATTTTTCAGTTATCACCGGCACATATTCCGGATTCCTCCATTCCATTAATGTTGCATATTTTAATGAGGCATGGTCATCTGGTAAATAGTTTGCCATGACTTTGTGCAGTTTAAAGCCGTTCATTAGTTGAAAGGTAAGCACAGGGTCATACAAGTTTCGATTGATGACTTCATTCGTATATTCATCCGCTGATATCTGATCCCCATATTTATGATAATTTGGCAGCCTCCCGCCGAATAAAATACTTTCCAAATTAAATTTTTTACATATTTTACGACGTGCTTCGTATAAACGTCTACCAATTTTCATTTGTCGATATTCCGGGTGAACGACAACCTCAATCCCATATAAATTCTTCCCTGCCGGATTATGATTGCGGATAAACCCTTCATCGGCAATTTCATCAAATGAATGATCTTCCCCATATTCATCAAAGTTGACAATAATACTGGAGCACGAACCAACAATTACCCCATCATATTCAATACAAATTTGACCTTCAGGGAAAATTTTCAATTGGCTTTCGAAATGTTCCCGTTTAAAGGCGATAGCTTCATTGCCAAAACCAAGCTTGTTCATCTTGATGATACCTTCTATATCCTCATGTCTTGTATTTCGTACGATAAGTTTCTTTTTTATAGTTGATACATCTGTACCTAACATCTCATTCCCCCTCTTGTTCATTCCACGGTGTTAATCCTACAGGAACCAGCATTGTCTTCTTATCTATGGAAAGCACTGGTCCCCATACTACTTACTCGTTTGTTTTAATAGAAACAAACTTTTCTTCCAAATACTCCACGAGCCCGTATTTTCCACCTTCTTTTCCAATACCGCTTTCTTTGACACCACCAAATGGAGCCTGAATGGTGATTGGTGTTGGGTCATTAATACCAACAATCCCGAACTCTAATTCCTGCATCATTCGAAAGCCACGGCCCAAATCATTTGTGAAACAATACGCAGCTAATCCATAGGAAACATGGTTCGCCCTTTCCACCACTTCTTCTTCTGTTTTAAATGTAAAGATAGGAGCTACCGGGCCAAATGTTTCTTCTATAGCAATCTTCATCTCATCATTTGCATAATGAATAACAGTTGGCTCGTAGAAGTTTTGCTCGCCACCGATTTTTTTTCCTCCACAGAGTACTTTTCCGTGATGTCTTTTAGCATCTTCTACATGACTGGATACTTTTTCTAACGCTGCAGCATTAATTAACGGACCAACATCAATACCATCTTCCAATCCATTGCCGACCTTTAAATTGGAAACCCTATCTGCGAGCTTTTCCCCAAATTCTTCGGCGATGCTTTCGGAAACATATACCCGGTTGGTACTGATACACGTTTGACCCGTATTTTTAAATTTTGAAAGCAAGACACCCTCTACTGCTGCATCCAGATCTGCATCTTCAAACACGATTAATGGAGCATGCCCTCCCAATTCCATGGAGATTTTTTTCACCGTATCTGCAGAATCACGAATTAGTTTTTTCCCGACAGCTGTTGATCCAGTAAAAGTAATCTTGCGTACATCCGGATTGCTTGTCATTGCACTTCCAATTTCTTCCGCATCACCAATCACCAGATTTGCTACTCCTTTTGGTAATTTGGCCTCATGGAAACATTCAAACACTTTTATTGCTGATAGCGGTGTTGCAGGTGCAGGTTTCAACACAATTGTACATCCGGCGGCAAGCGCTGGTGCGATTTTGCGGGTAATCATGGATAACGGAAAATTCCATGGCGTGATCGCGGCAGCTACACCAACCGGTTGACGAATGACCATTAGATGTTTATCCGGATGTGACGCAGGAACCGTATCCCCATATACCCGCTTAGCTTCCTCTGCATACCATTCCAGGTAACTTATCGCACTGTTCACCTCACTTTTTGCGTCAGCAAGCGGTTTGCCATTTTCCTTTGTGATCGTTTCCGCCAGTTCATCCTTGCGTACCCGCATCAAACGAACCGTTTCTGCTAAATAATGACTCCGCTGATTTCCAGTCGTTTTCTTCCATGTTTTGAATGCCTCTTTTGCATCAGCAATTGCCTCATTAGTTTCCGCCTTTCCTACCGTTGCAACAGATGCGATTACTTCCCCAGTAGCAGGATTCTTAACATCCAATTTTTCCTTTGTTTCTCGCCATTCACCATTGATATAAACCATGTTATAACCTCCCTGAAGTATTCCGTATCGAAATTCTTTTTTTAATATTCATTCCTTATTTGCCAAGTTTTTTCAAAAGCTGTAATTGAATCATCAATAACCGCAATCATTTCTTCCACTTCTTGTTTATTAATGATAAGTGGTGGCGCTACGGCAACAATTTCTTTATTGGATCCAAGTGCTCTTAGGATTAGTTTCCGGTCAAAACATTCATCCACAACGGTGATTGCCGGCGCTACTGAAGGATCAAAGTATTTTCCACTATCCCGTTCTTCCCGTAGTTCAAAGGCTGCCAGCAGCCCCTTAGCTCTGCATCTTGTCACATGTGGGTGTTTATCTTCCAAATAGTTAAACCCTTCTCTTAACACCTGCTCCATATTACGTACATTTCCTACTACATCTTCCCGCTCCATTATTTCAATATTTTTCAAGGCAACGGCACAAGCTGTTGGATGACCACTGTAAGTAAAACCATGTGATAACACCCCGTCATATTGAACAATCGTATCGCGAATACCTTTTTTCATCATGACGCCGCCTAACTGAGAATAGCCACTAGTTACACCTTTGGCAAAACACAACATGTCAGGTACGACATCCCAGTGTTCCATGGCAAACATTTTTCCAGTTCTGGCAAAACCACAAATTACCTCATCAGCAATAAATAAAATGTCGTTTTCATCACATAGATCCCGGACTGCTTGCATGTATCCTTCGGGTGGAATATGAACACCACCAGAGCCTTGAATCGGTTCCATAATGAACGCAGCAATCGTATCTGCACCTTCTTTTTCCACGATATCGCGAATACACCCTTCATAGTTTGAATCGCTCTTATCTCCGCGTTCACAATTGGTAAGATAAGGTTTGGCATGGAAAACATCCGCTATATTCGAATTTGCAAAGTCGTGGAATGCCGGGATACCAGTCGCTGTTTGTGCTGCAACTGTAACACCATGATAGCCGTTCTCCATTGCAATGATTTTTCGCTTCTTTGGCCGACCTTTTAAACTCCAGTAAAAGCGGGACAACTTAAAAGCGGTGTCATTTGATTCTGATCCACCAGAAGTATAGAAAACGGCACTTAAATCACCAGGAGTGATGCTGGACAGCTTGTTCGCAAGCGTAATAGCCGGTTCGTTAGAATATCCCTTAAAGGATGAAGCATAGGCCATTTTTATCATTTGTTCCTTTCCTGCTTCTGCAAGCTCTTGTTGTCCATGACCCAAATTCACATTCCAAAGCATGGATAATCCATCAAAGTATTTCTCACCATCTGTACTATTTGCATAAACTCCGTTCCCATCAGCAAAGATAAGCGGTGTTCCTTGTTCAGCCTGTGCTTTCGGTGGAGTGGTAGGATGAATGTAATGTTCCTTATCCTGTGCTACTAGTTTCGTAGTTTTTGCACTTTGTGTTTGTACAGCCACATTAACCCCCCCTGAAATAGTAGTTAATTCTATACTTATTACTGATGCAACTTCTATGCCAATCAACTCTAAAGTTTATAAATGATATTAAGTAATTAAAAATGGTAAATAGCTGTCCTGCTGCGTTTCGAATCATTCAATAAACTAACCTGCCATTTCATTTATATTTGCATAAATGACACATCTTCAAACCATAAAGGAGGAACATTTATGAAAAATTACATAGCATTATGATTAAATGCATAATTAGATAAAACTAATTCTTAGACCTAATATGTAAAACTAGGCCGTCAAATATGAGTGCCTAGTTCTACGTATTCAATTCATTACAAGTTAAATGTTTTCCCCCTATTCTTTTAGCCACTTCAGGACTGGTTTGTCACCACATGCACATGATACATGTCGTGCCGGCGATCATTCAGCGGTTGGACCGTACCAACCAAACGGTTTCGACGTAGCGCTTCTAAATCTACTTCGCCCACCACCATCATCTCAATGTTAGCAGCGGCTTCACCAATAACACCGTCACCAACCCCATAATCAATAGGGGTAAAAATTCCTGATTGTGCATAATTTGTGTTCATATGATATACCTGTGTCAAGTTCCCAACTGTCCCCGCAGTTACCGTTGCAACTTGGTTTTCAATTGCTCTTGCCTGAGCACAACAACGAATGCGCAAATCCCCCTGCTTATCTTGTGCAGTAAATGGACTGAAAATCAATTGAGCTCCTTGATCTACTGCGATTCGTGAAAGCTCCGGAAACTGAATATCGTATCCCATTAAGATAGAAACTTTTCCACAATCTGTATCAAATACTTTCACCTCATCGCCAGCTTGTGTTCCCCACCATTTCCGTTCATCTGGAGAAATATGCAATTTATACTGCTTATCAATTGTGCCATTGCGATGAAACAAATAGGCAACATTGTACAGCGAACCATTCTCCTCAACAAAATGAGAACCTGCGATAATATTGATGCTGTAACGAATTGCCATACCGGAGAACACTTCAAGGTAATCTTCCGTAAACTCCGCCACCTTTCTTACTTGTTTACTTGGCACGGTTTCTCCAAGAAAGGCTAAAAGTTGCATTGTAAATGATTCAGGGAACATAACAAAGTCAGATCGTATCTTGGAACTTGCGTCGACATAATATTCACTTTGCGCGGCAAATGCTTTAAATGATTGAATCTCCTTTAACGAGTACTGAACTGCAGCTATACGAACGGGTAATGCACGCTTATATTTTTCCGTTACTTTTGGCACATACTCTGGATTCTTCCATTCCATTAATGTTGCATACTTTAATGAAGCATGGTCATCTGGTAAATAGTTTGGTAGAATACGTTTAAATGTAAATCCATTTATTAGCTGAAACGTCAAAACTGGATCATACATGTTTTTCTTTATTACTTGATAAACATATTCCTCTGGGCTTATCTGTTCCGCATACTTGTGATAATTAGGAATACGCCCTCCGAAAACAATACTTTTTAAATGAAATTTTTTACAGATTTGCCGGCGGGCTTCGTACAAACGTCTGCCAATCTTCATATTCCGGTATTCCGGATGAACGACAACATCCGTACCGTAAAGATTTACCCCGTCCGGATTATGATTTCGAATAAAACCATCATCCGTAATTTCGTCGATAGTATGCTTTTCATTATATTCGTCAACGTTTACAATTAAACTGGAACATGATCCGACAATTTTACCATCAAATTTAATACAAACTTGCCCCTCTGGAAAAATCCGCAAATGGCTTTCATAATGTTTTCGTTGAAAAGGGATTTCCGGATTGGCAAAACCAATTTTAGCCATCTCGATAATCTCGTCAATATCTTCTGGTTGAATCGGGCAAACAACAATTTCCTTTTCATAACCGGCATGCTCCACTTTTGTCATTATTTCTCTCCTAACCTGTTTAAATAATTAATAATGATTTCTACGTTCCATTTTAAGATATACGATCACGAAACTTCATATAAAATTTCATCATTCCAACTGCCTTTGCGTGTTGGCTATGAAAGGGAATGGGGCGCAGCTGTTCTTTTTCCAATGGATTACTTCTCTCCCCCTCATGTAATATACTATTGGCAATCAATTTACCTGCCATGGAGGACATCGCGGCCCCATGCCCGGCAAACCCAAATGCATAATATGCGCCATCTTCCAAACGTCCCATATATGGTAGCATCTCCTGCGTGAATCCTACCTTACCACCCCAACTGTACTCGATTCTGGCATTTCTTAGTTGTGGAAAAACGTCAATCATTCCTTGACGCAGATTTTGGAAAAGGTGCTCCTGATCCCGTCTATTGGAACGGCCGGAACCTCCAAATGCCATCCGGTGATCTGCCGTTCTGCGGAAATAATATAGTAAGTTTTTTGTATCTGATACCGCTCTGTCATGTTTAATTAATTCTTGCAACTCTCCCTCAGGCAGTGGCTCAGTAGCAATCATAATACTTTCCACCGGAACAATCGTCCTCTTAATTGTATTCTGGAAGTTACCGGAATACGCATTGGTCACAATTACGAGATCTTTCGCAAATACGCGTCCTTTATTCGTTTCGACCACGACTCCACCAGACATTTTGCGATATTGTAATGCCTCGGAATGTTCATAAATTGTCCCGCCCAATTCTTCAACTGCTTCAGCCAGGCCAAGGACATAATTTAATGGATGAAAATGAGCACTACTCCCATCAACTCGGCCACCATGGTAAAAGGAAGTATTTAATTCAGTCTGCAGATCTTGCTTCTCGACAATCTTTATTTTGTCATAATGAAAATCTCTTGCCATTATTTCCTGTTCCCTTTTCATACCATCCATGTGTGATGGTTTGTAGGCAGCATGAAAATCTCCATTTCTCCTAAAATCGCACGATATTTGATGTTTATGGATGATACCTTCAATCAAATCGATCGAATCAAGGGATAACTGCCACATTTGTCTAGCTACTTCCATCCCTTTCTTTTTCGCATGTAACTCCATGGATCCAATATAACCGGTAAGTACTTCGCCACCGTTTCTTCCACTTGCACCATAGCCAACTCGTTCTTTTTCCAAAACAACCGTTTGGCAATCTTTTTGTTGAAGATGATAAGCTGTTGATAGTCCTGAGAAACCACCTCCGATGACAACCACGTCACAATGCTGATCCCCTTGAAGGCGTTGATACCTTTTTCGTTTATTTCCTGTCGCTTCCCATAAAGACAATCGATCCATGTTTTCACTCCTTTTTTCTGAAAAAACTAGTAAACGTTGTTCGTTAAAACAGTAAATTCTTATCTTTTGACGATGTGAATTTCATAAAGAGCATTACGGATAAAAGAACCAATAACATAAGTAAAATAGATAGTGCTGCTCCTAATTGCCAGTTCATTTCAACCAAGAAGGAATCACGGATGACATTTCCAACCATGACCAGCTTGTTACCTCCCAATAGATCAGCAACAACAAACACACTGATTGCCGGAACAAACGTCATAATGAATCCGGCAATAATACCTGGAAATGTTAAAGGTAAAGTTACTTTGAAAAATGTTTTTACCGGATTTGCCCCTAAGTCTTCCGCTGCCTCTAGATAAGATTGATCCAATTGTTCAATAGATGAATAGATTGGCAATATCATAAAGGGCAGGAAACCATAAACTAAACCGATAATAATGGCAAATGGTGTGTATAACATTTTAATCGGCTCGTCGATAATTCCGAAATTCAATAAAATATTATTGATTACTCCGCCATCATTTAGAAGAGCATTCCATGAATAGAGGCGAACAACCAAGTTTGACCAAAAGGGAATCATAACTAGGAACAACAGAATATTTTTTCCCTTATCAACACGTGCGATGAAATATGCAAACGGATAGGCCATCAATAGACATATAATAGAGGCTACCAACGCCCATGCGACCGATTGCCAAATAATACTTAAATAAAAGGAACTAAACGCTAACTTGTATGAGGAAAGGCTGAATTCGAAAATTGTTCCCCCATAACCATCACTAATCGTAAAACTAATCACAACAATCATCGCCACAGGAATTACCAAAAACAAAAGCAACCAAAGTAGACTTGGTGATAATAGTGAATATGCGAGTTTAAGATTTTTTACCATATCTGTCTCCTTTCTACTTCTTTGTCTGCGTCATCCGCTTTCCAACAACGAGAACCATAATGACAATGAAAATAATCATAATGGTTGAAAGTGCATTAATTTCTGGTGAGACACCTTTACGAACCATTGAATAAATCAAAACAGGTAACGTACTTGAACCAGGACCTGTATTAAAAAAGGCAATTACAAATTCATCAAGCGATATGGTAAACGCCATCAGCGAGCCGGCAAGAACCCCTGGGAAAATCAATGGAAATGTAACCTTCCAAAATGTTTGCCAGCTATTGGCACCAAGATCTTTAGCAGCTTCCTCCAATGACGAATCAAATCCATATAACCGAGCTACTACTACCAACATCACGTACGATGTGGTAATCACCACATGACCCGGAATGACTGTGGCAACCCCCAATGTAACATGTAGCCAGCCATATAGGGCTAGCAGGGAAACCCCGACCACAATATCCGGGATAACAACTGGGATATAAAATAAGAAATTCGTCATTTGCTTCCCGAAAAACTTGTAGCGATGAATGGCAAGTGCTGCCAACGTTCCTAAGACACTTGCAATAACAGTTGTGATGACGGTGACAATAATACTGTTCTTTAACGCATTTAATATTTGCTCGTCATGAATCAATTTGAAATACCAGTCAAACGTAAAACCAGTCCACACTGTCCCCAGCTTGGAATCATTAAATGAAAATATCATCAGCACAATCATTGGGATATAAAAGAAAAGGAATACAAGCAATGTATAGATAAACAATATTCTTTTCGTTTTAACTCTCACTTTTTTTCACCCACCTTCTAACAAAACAATAACCTTATTAAGTGAGGGGTTCCGACGCACTCAGATGTGCTAATGCAGGCGAAGGCATAAGGACGTGACGGTTTTAGCCTGCCCTTCCGCCCCCACTTAATAGAGGAACAAAGGCTAAGTTCTCAGGTATCTGAGTTGAAATGCCTTTGTGACCTGCATCGTGCAGGCTGAGAACAGAATCGGACCTTTGTCATGCAGTTGACTCCCATTTATCTTTTTTGGTTTCATCCAGTGGGAATCTTACTGCCCGTTAAGAGTGGAATAAATATGATTTATTCCATATTTTCACCATTACTTGGCTCTTACTTCTTGCCACGTACGATTCATCATCTGTAACTTTTCAGGTTTTAAATCCCTATAATATTGTGCATTATCCGGTATTTCTGGATATGAATTCGGATTATTCTTCACTTCATCTGTCATCTCATCTTTTGCAGCTTCATTTGGATTACTACTTGGTGTATTTTCGGACAACTTCGCACTTATTTTCGCATCTAATACAAAGTTGATAAATACTTCAGCAGTATATTTATGTTTGGATGATTTCGGAATAACCAAATTATCGACCCAAACAGTTCCACCTTCTTTAGGCATCACAAATTTAATATCAGGATTGTCCTTATAGGCTCTGGCAGCAGAATCATTATAAGTGTGAGAAATCCATGCTGTTCCATTTACTAAATCGGCATCTGGTTCTGAGCTGTATCGAAGGATACTAGGATTTAACTCCATTAATTCTTTTTTAGCTTCTTCTAAATTGTCTTCATCTGGTTTATTAGCGTCATATCCTAATTTTTGTAGCGCCATTGTTAGCGACTCTCGAGAATCATTTTGTATCGTTACATGACCTTTATATTTGGGATCCCAAAGATCTTCATAACTGGTTGGCTTTTCCACTTTTTTCTCGTTATAGGCGATTCCCTCCGTTCCAAACATATAAGGAACAGAATATTTCTTTTTGTCCTTACCAGGGTCGTATTCAGGGTTTTGCAAATCCTCTTTGATATTTTCAAAGTTTGGTATATTGTCCATGTCTAGTTCTGCAAGAAGATCCTGGTTAATCATTCTTTCAACGATATAATCAGTTGGAACAACGACATCATATGGAACATTTGCCTTGTTTAACTTGGTCAGCATCTCCTGATTGGAAGTGAACGTATCATAGACCACTTTCACACCATATTCCTTTTCAAAATTTTTGATGACATCCTCATCACCATAGCCACCCCAATTAAAAAAGTACAATTCATCGGCAAGCTCTTGATCTCCAGAGTCTGCTGCGGCATCATCGGAAGAACCACATGCAGTTAAACTAATAACCAACAAACCTAACAGGACCATCCAGAACATTTTTTTCATCCATAAATCCTCCAATTCGTTTTGATTCGTTAAACTTACCGTAAAATGACAGAATGAGCTGGTTCCCAACTAATTGAGATTTCATTTCCTTTTTGCATATCATCCATTTTTCCATTGGATTCATGAACAACCATTTCTGATCCGTCATTTAGCTCTACAACCACTTTTGTTGTCGTTCCAATATAAATCTTTTCTTTAAATGCTCCGGTTAGAACAAATGGTTCGTTCTGTTTTTCGGACACAATTCCGGTATTTTCCGGCCGAACGGAAATATATACTTCTTCTGCTTCTTTTAGGTCATTGCTTTTTGGTATGAGAACATGTTGGCCAGCAACATTTAATAAAGCATAGTCTCTATCCAGATGATCCACCACCCCCTTGAAGATGTTTGTTTCTCCAATGAAATTGGCTACAAACCGCGTCTTTGGTTTCTCATAAATTTCATTCGGACTGCCCATTTGTTCAATTTTCCCTTTATTCATAACCACGATGCGATCAGACATAGTTAACGCTTCTTCCTGATCGTGGGTTACATAAATGAAGGTTATACCAAGACTCTGTTGTAGACGTTTTAACTCTATTTGCATTTGTTTTCGTAGCTTTAAGTCAAGTGCTCCCAATGGTTCATCAAGCAGTAAAACTTTAGGATTGTTCACTATAGCTCGGGCAATAGCGATCCGTTGTTGCTGACCGCCGCTCAATTGTTTAACACTCCGCCCGCCATAATCCTCCAATTGCACCATATTTAGTGCTTCTTTTACACGTTCTCGTATTTCCTGTTTATTAATCTTTTTCATTTTCAATCCAAATGCAATGTTTTCTGCCACATTCATATGTGGAAACAACGAATAACTTTGAAACACAGTGTTCGCTTCCCGTCTATATGGCTCCACATTGTCAACTTTCTTTTCATCAATCTTTACATAGCCGGAAGTTGGTTTTTCAAATCCCGCAATCATTCGTAATGTTGTCGTTTTCCCACAACCAGACGGACCAAGCAAGGTTAGAAATTCCCCCGCTTTCACGTTTAGATTTAAATCATCAACTGCTCTGTAACCGCCGAATTGTTTTGTAATATTTTCTAATTGAACCATGTAATTTTTCAATTTTCACCCCTCCAAATAAAGTGAAACTTCGTTCAGTGGGGGGTTCGACGCACTCAGATGTGCTAGTGCAGGCGTTGTCACAGGAAGTGACGGTTTTTGCCTGTCCTTTCTCCCCCACTTATACTAAGGAATCCAAGGCTAAGTTCTCAGGCATCTGAGTTGCAACGCCTTTGTGACCTGCATCGTGCAGACTGAGAACAGAATCAGGCCTTTGTCATGCAGTTGACCTCACTTATCTTTTTTAGTTCCACCTTAAAACCTTGAAGTGGGGGGCTTACTCCCCATTAAGGCGGGATAAAACCATTCTCTGCCTAAAACACTTGAAAATTCCATTATTTTTATGCTACTTTCCTATCGTGGAGTGAAAAGAAGCAACTATTTTTCTAAAGGAAGGTAACAAATATCCCCCTTTTTGACAGCGCTTGCAATTTCAATTACCGATTACCCATTACAAATTAAAGAAACACTGTGCTCCACATACAGATTTGTCATTTTCATCAAAGAGAAGCTGTTTTCTCCGCTTCTTCAAAATCAAGGTCAGCCATTTTCCTTTTAAAGAATTTCGTTTGATATAGCATGTAAATAAACCCGATTACTACCCAAACGAGACCTCCAATAAGTGCATCAGCGTGTAGAAAATACCATAAGACTCCAGTTAAACCAGCGCCAATAAGAGGCATGATCAAGTAAGAAAAAATATCTTTTGGTGCTTTATACATTTTCTTTCGGAACACAAAATGGGAGACAACGGATAAATTAACAAATGTAAAGGCAATCAATGCGCCAAAATTAATAACAGCAGAAATTAATTCCAAACTAGGGGATATTGCAAGTAACGATACTGCGCCAACCAATATAACTGAGAAGATCGGGGTTCTGGATGTTGGATGGACGTACCCAAAGAATTTTCTTGGCAATACACCATTTCGCCCCATAACATATATCAAACGAGAAACACTTGCATGTGAAGCAAGTCCAGAAGCTGTAGTCGCCGCAAATCCACCAGCCACAAATAGTATTTTGAAGAGTGTTCCACCGAGATATAAACCTATCTCAGGTAATGGGTCATCAACTACTTTAAAAACGGATACGTCAGGAAACAATGCTTGTGTGAAATGACCACAAACAAAAAAGATACCTCCGCCGATGAGTACTGTCAGCATAATCGCTTTCGGCATAATGTTAGTATTTTTAGCTTCTTCTGTATACATTGTAATGGCGTCAAAACCAATGAACGAAAAGCACACAACCGTTGCACCTGTTAAAACAGCGGTTAACTGTACATTGGAATGGAATAACGGTTCTGTTGTCATAATTGTTCCTTGCCCCATCCCTTGAGATAATTTAATAAAGGCAAGAACAATAAAAGCTAAAATTAAAGTGGATACAAAAACAATAAGAATGGAATTTAAACTGGAGGTTTTTCCCATACCCCAAATATTGATTCCTGTCACCACAATGACATAACTAACTACCCAAATCCATGCTGGTACCTCTGGAAAAAAAGATACCATGTAAATGCGAATGATCAATGCATTAACCATTGGAAGAAGTAAGTAATCCAATAGGGCTGCCCAACCGACCATAAAACCAAGGTAAGGATTCATCGTTTCTCTTGTATACGTATAGGCTGAACCTGCACTGGGAAACTCTTGTACCATTTTTCCATAGCTAACGGCGGTAAATAACATGACGATTAATGCCGCTACATATGCAAGCGGAACAACTCCATTTGTTTCTTTTGAAACAATCCCGAATGTATCAAATACCACTGTCGGGGTCATATAACCTAAACCAAGCCCGACAATCGCCCAAAGGCCCAGCGAACGCTTTAGCGTACTTTTTTCCGCCATATACCTACTCTCCTTATATCGGAAATTTTTCAGGCATTACTTTGAAAGTCGTACCAAGTTTTAACAAGAATGAATTCCTATGTCCTGTTCGTTATACTTAAAGCCTCCTTCTTGGTTTGATAATTATAATAATTACAATGATTGCAACTTTTATGCCAACCCTGTATTCACTGTTTCAAACGATTTTGTATCACAATTTTATGAAATAATGCATACTCTAATCATTTATGCATAAAACAACGCTCTGCTCAATTTTTAAGAAATAACCTTCTTATAACTAGAGCGCCTTGACACTTTGTCAAAGACGCCCATTTTTGTTGCATATGGTAATTATTTTGAAAAAATAATGTATATATAGAACTTACGTAGCTATTCATCTTTTCATTAACATATCTTAAATCGATACATATGAAGAAACGCATAACTACAATTAACATCAATCCTCGTTACGATGCTTAATAGGAAATTTATCAAGTGGACTAATTTTAATGAATGCGAAAAGGGGAAACTCACTTTTTACCAGCCCACGAAAGATGAACGTTTCTTCTCTTATATTCTAATGGATCCACATTTTATCAGAACTTCTTGAACTTGCTTTAATGAACCTTTGCAAAATCAATACTTAGGTAAGCTATGCTATCCTCCCCAATCACTGCATACCACCCGATTAGTATAACTTCAAGTATTTCATAATTTACTCAAGTTTCGGACATGATAAATAAACTTCGCCCCTTGGTATCAGTAAAGATTTCATTATCAAGCTACACCAGGAATAAGCAGCGGTTTTTGCAAATAACTAGGTAACTTGCTGAAAAACCGATCAAAAAATTACTGCGACAAACCAAAACCTTCATCAAATGGTTAAAAACAAACTATTTAGGGAGGATCTTTATTATCGTCTAAATGTTGTATCCATTCAGGTCCCTTCATTAAGGGAGAGGATAGATGATATCCCCCTATTAATTTATTATTTTTTTGATTCTTTCAAGAAAAGATATCAGAAATCTTCCAACTAAGCGAAGATGTGATTGATAAACTTAAACATTATCGCTGGCCGGGGAATATTCGAGAATTGGAAAATATGATTGAATATTTGGTAGTGACTGCTAAATCAAATACCATAGAAGCTAATGCCCTTCCAGACAAGGTATTATATGAAAATCAATATATGAAGGAGGCTTATAATTTAGGGGAGCATAACCTTACAGATTATTTAGAGGAAATAGAGAAAGAAACAATAAAAAACGCTAAAACAGAGCATAAGTCTACTAGAAAGGCAGCTAAATCACTTGGTATTACACAATCTGCCTATGTAAGACGGTTAAAAAAGTATCATCTTTAAATGAATCGATTATGACTCGTTCACATTAAAACCTTATGAGAAAGTATAATTTTAGCCATGAATTTTTGAACATATACCATTTTATCCCTCCTTAACGGGCAGTAAGACCCCCCACTTCAAGATTTTGAGGGGCAACTAAAAAAGATAAGTGGGGGTAAACTGCATGACAAAGGTCCGATTCTGTTCTCAATCTGCAGGACGCAGGTCACAAAGGCGCTGCAACTCAGACGTTCGAGTTCTTAGCCTTTGTTCCTCTATGCAGTGGGGGAGAAAGGGAAACCCCACTGCATGAAGTTTCACTTTATTATGGTACAGAACTTGCATTAAAATGTTAAAAGGAGGAATTCCATTGGTATCAACAATAGATAACAAGCCCAAACAAGATGGATTCAGAATGCCGGGTGAATTTGAACAGCATCAAGGTACTTGGATGCTATGGCCCACCCGAACCGATACATGGAGAGCGGGAGCAAAACCGGCACAACAAGCATATGTAGAAGTTGCAAAGGCAATCGCACAATTCGAAACCGTTACCGTTGGTGTAGGAACTGACCAATTTGAACATGCACGTGCACGTTTGCCTAACCATATTCGGGTAGTTGAGATTTCATCGAATGATGCCTGGATACGCGATATCGGACCAACATTTATTAAAAATGATCATGGAGAAGTTCGCGGAATAGATTGGAAGTTTAATGCATGGGGAGGGCTGGATGAAGGATTATATTTTCCTTGGGATCAGGATGCACTAGTAAAACAAAAAGTATTGGAAATCGAACAAATTCATCGATATGATGCCTTTGATATCGTGTTAGAAGGTGGAGCAATTACAGTCGATGGTGAGGGTACACTGATCACCACCGAACAATGCCTATTGAATCCAAATCGAAACCCTAATTTGTCCAAGCAAGCGATTGAGGAAAAGCTTCGCGACTATTTAAACATTGATAAAGTTATTTGGCTAAAGGATGGTCTAGTTGGTGATGAAACAGATGGACATGTCGATGAAGTTATATTTTTTGCCCGACCTGGAGAGCTTGTAATAGGCTGGACAGACGATCCCAAACATCCACAATATGATGTATTGCATCAGGCTTACCAACAATTAATGAAGGAAACCGATGCAAAAGGAAGAAATTTTACAATCCACAAAATACAACTTCCAAAACAAATCGTATTAACTAAAGAGGAAAGCCAGCAAATCGACATGAACGCAACCAGTTATGATCGTTCACCTAATGATACATTTATTGCGACATATATTAATTGTTATATCTGTAATGGTGGGGTCGTTATACCCGTTTTTCATGATCCACAAGACGAAATTGCTATCAACACGTTTAAAGAGATATTTCCCGATCGTGAAGTTGTCCCCGTTTATACACGGGAAATTTCCGTTGGTGGCGGGAATATCCACTGTATTACCCAGCAGCAGCCGTTACCGTAGTAAAGGCAAGGAGTTGCTCCTTGCCTTTGATTCAATCTCGTTTTCAGAAAAAGTAAAACATAAAAAGGTTCCACCATACATAAAGTGAAACTTCATTAAGTGGGGGATTTCGACGAACGCAGACGTTCTAATGCAGGCATCGCCACAGGACGTGGTGTTCCTAGCCTACCCTTCCTTCCCCACGTAATGTTAGTGAAGAGAATAGGACCAGTTTACTCCCACTAATCTTTTTTGGTTTCACCTTAAACCCATGAAGTGGGAGTCTTACTGCCCGTTAAAAGTGGGATAAAATTACGATGTGATCTCTACTTCATCAATTGATTCCTCAAATGATAATTCAGGTGGTTGCTTCTTAAACATCCTAGTTAGATACATTAAATAAATGCATCCAATAATTAACCAACTAATCCCTAACAGGAAGGCGAATTTACTTAAGCTAGTCCATAACCAAATACATAATATTACTCCTATTAACGGAAGTAATAAATAAAGTATAAAGTCTTTAAATGTGCGTTTCCTGTTTCTTACGTAAAAATGGGCAAACACTGATATATGCACAAAGGTAAAAGCAGAAAGTGCCCCAAAACTAATAAAAGAAGAAACTGTTTCTAAACTAAATAATAAAGCTGACAACGCTACAACCCCCACGATAATTGTGTTAAATACAGGGGTTCGATATTTTGAATAAAGGTATCCAAATATTTTTTTGGGAAGAATTGTATCTCGCCCCATCGCATATAACAATCTTGATACACTTGCATGCGAGCTTGTAGCTGAGGCAAAACAACCTAAGATATAAGCAGTCAAGAAAAAGGATTTAAATAAAGTTCCACCAAGAAATGCCGCAACTTCTAAACCAGCGGAGTCTGGATCCTTAAACGACATATAGTCAGGAAATACAAGTTGACCAAGGTAAGAAATAATGATGAATAATAAACCACCAATAATCGTAACTAGAAAGATTGCCTTTGGTATTATTTTTTTGGCATTAATAGTTTCCTCAGACAATGTTGAAACAGCATCAAAGCCTAAAAATGAGAGACATAAAATTGCAGCCCCTCCAAAAACGGGAGAAGATGAACCCTCGGGGTTAAAAAATGGTAATGTTGAGAAAAGGGTCCCTGCACCTTCACCACTTAAAAGTCCTTTAACGGAGAGAATGATAAATAAAGCAACAAAGATAATCTGAAAAGAAATCAAAGTGAAATTCACTCCTGCAACAACCCTGATACCTCTAACATTAACAATTGTTACAATCATGATCGCTAGTATTAGCCAAAACCACACTGGAATTGCCGGGAATTCAGCATTTAAGTATATTCCAATAACTAAGTAGTTGATCATTGGCAAAAACAGATAATCTAATAATAAAACCCACCCAACAAAAAAACCAATATGTGGATTAAGTGATTTTTGAGCGTATGTATAGGCGGAACCAGCATATGGATAGGCTCTAACCATCCGCCCATAACTAAAGGATGTAAACAACATAGTAAGCAGAGTTACAACATAAGCCATTGGCAGCATCCCTTTCGTTAATTGGGATACAATTCCGTAAGTAGTAAATACGGTTAAAGGAACCATATAGGCCAATCCAAATAATACGACAGGTAATAATGTAAGTACTTTTCTAAACTCTGTATCGGATTTCATTACACTCACCTTCCTGAATTTTTATCCCCCCTCTTAGCGGGCAGTAAGAGTGGGATAAAAATACCCATATTCCTCTGGCAATGGTTCCTTCACGTTCATAACCATTTCACTTGTCTAAAATTCACGGGCTGAGGAAACAATAGTTGCTCCTGATTCTTTATATTACTCATCGATGAAGCTGCTGGACCCGTCCCCCGCACTTGTTTCTACAACACCTTCATGTCCTGCTTGTTTCAGAGTATCCATCCTGCAGGGGTGATGGCAATGAGAATTTCATATTTTTTCTATGGGATTCCAATTCGCATATTTATCGTCCTGCCTTCAGTTATTTATCTTTGAAATATGGTTTAGAAAGTGTTCATTCAGATCAAGAGAAAGCTGTTCTCCACTTTTTCGTAATTATTATTATCCAATGAATTCCCGATCCGAAGAAATGCTTGCCTTTTCGATAGGTTAATAATGATAGAAAAGACTGTTTCCATTCTGCGATGTTCTGGTGCACGGTTATTTTCGAAATGATTAATCGAATTAGGAGCATTAAATTCATCAGATAGCCAACGCTCAAATAACTGCTCGTTAATCACTTCTTTATTTGTGATACTTGTTTGCATTAGCTGCTCAGCTCTCTTTTTACGAAGTGCTGAATCATCAAATTTAAATTCATTTCTGTCCTCTAAATTTTTCTTGATTTCATTGGAACAAATATGATTCGTATGGACTAATGTTCCATTATCTCCCCCGACATAATCCAATCCAAATGGAGAAACCTCTGCATTAACCGCCATGCCATTTCCGTCTCCTTGATCATATCCAATCAGGAAACTAGCAGCAGATGCCATTTGTCCTCCTTTCACCTTGGATATGGCTTTTGTTAGAGAATTAGAGTTTAGCACCGCCCTCAAACCCAGATGAATAGGAACCTCATTAGACTTTTTATCCGTGATTAGGGCATTAAAGCAAATTCCTACGCCCGCAGAATTAAATCCAATCTTTCCTATGATTCCGCCTTCTGTGACCATTGTTATCGCCGGATTAGCTTTACTCTGTATATCTAGTAAAAGCAGACTTCTTTTTTGTGAGGCCTTCCAATCCCAATTTTGGCCAATAATCGTGTCAGATATGATTGGATTCATAACCGCCATGGCAGTACATCCATCAGAAAATGCCTTCCCTTTATATCCGGTTAGTGCAATCTCACTGCGGGCATTTAGAGCAAGAATATCGGCAAATTCCACACCTGCCCCATCCGCAATCCCTTCCATTTCCTCTATCATCTCTGGATCATATCGTTCAATTGCTTTCAAATGGACCTGTGCCCGTTCTTTGGCTTCAGACCACGTAATATTCTGATAGCCGTGAAATAATGTTTCATATGTTTCCAGACTGTGATGAACCTCTTGTTTAGCCTGGCTGCCATGTTCATAACCGATTTCCTTTGCAGAACCTCGCAGTTGCAGTTTTTTAATCATCTGTTTCCTCCATTCGTCTTGTCTGATAAATATTAATTTATCTTTTCCTTAAATGCTGTAAGTGACTCATCGATGATCCCGATCATTTTGTCAATTTCCTCTTTATTAATCACTAATGGTGGTGCAATAGCAACCCGGAACGTTCCTATTGGTCGGAGAATAAGCTTGCGATCGAAGCATTCATCCACAACCGTGGAAGCTGCATTCAGTGACGCATCAAAATAGTCACCAGTCTCCGGATTGAACACTTCCAGTGCAGCTAACAGACCAATTGTCCGGCAGTTTCGTACGATATCGTGCTTCTCCTCTAAATAGGAAAGTCCTTTCTGTAATTCCTTCTCCATTTGTTGTACATTCTTTACAACATTTTCTCGCTCTAATATCTCAATGTTTTTCAATCCAACAGCACATGCAGTCGGATGCCCACTATAGGTGAACCCATGGGCAAAAACACCATCAAAATTCACAATTTGTTTTCTTACTTCATCACTAATCATTACGCCACCGAGTTGCGAATAACCACTGGTAACTCCTTTTGCAAAACACATTAAATCAGGCACAACACCCCAATGTTCTATGCCAAACATTCTTCCGGTTCGGCCAAATCCACAAATCACTTCATCCGCAATAAACAAAATATCGAATTCATCACAAAGTGACTGAACTGCTTTTAAATAGCCTTCAGGAGGGATATTCACGCCGCCTGCGCCTTGTACCGTTTCCACAATAATGGCAGCAATGGTATCTGCCCCCTCTTTTTCGATCAGTTCACGAATCGAATCCGCATAATTGGGATCACTTTTATCCCCTAACTCACAGTTGGTTAGATGTGCCTTTGCATGAATAAATCCTTCTACACTGGTTCCAGCAAATTCATGTGTTGAAGGAATACCAGTTGCACTTTGTGCTGCCTGGGTTACCCCATGATAACCATCCTTTAATGCAATAATTTTCTTTTTTTCTAGCTTTCCCTTTTGTGCCCAGTAAAAACGAGATACTTTGAAAGCGGTGTCATTCGATTCCGAACCACCTGACGTAAAGAATACTGCATTTAAATCTCCTGGGGCAATCGAAGCAAGTTTTTCAGCAAGTCTAATCGTCGGCTCACTAGAGAAACCTTTAAAGGCTGAAGAATAAGCTATTTTTAACATTTGCTCTCTAGCTGTCTCAGCCAGTTCCGTTTGCCCATGCCCCAAATTCACATTCCATAACATCGACATGCCATCTATATAAGCTTCCCCCGTTGCATTATATGCATAAATGCCCTTACCTTCCGAAAAGATAATACCAGGTCCGTTTTCCGCCACATCTTTTGGTGCTGACGTTGGGTGAATGAAATGTTTTTTATCTAGTTCCGTAAGTTCACTAGCTTTTGATTTAGCAATATTCGAGTTCATAAAATAACCTCCTGCTTTTTATATTCTATTTATTTAAACTTGCAAATCTTATGCCAATATTTAATTATATTATTAGAAAACACACTAATATGTTGTTATAAAAGAATTTTAAATATATGATGCATCATATTTTCCCAAGTCATCGTGATGAATAGTTACAAAAACTATGCATCAACGCATACACTTATTATAGAGTGCATAAAAGACAGCTTATCTGTTACTAACAAGCTGCCTTTCCATGCTTACTCGCACTCCAATATTTTTTTATATTTACGACTGACGGCGGACTGACTAATGCCTAGTGCCTTCGCTGCCTTTGTCGTTGTCTTATATTTTTTCATTGCTAGCATAATTAACTGCTCTTCCACATCTTCCTTCGCTTCACTTAACGGGATAATTCTTGAAATCATTGGCCTTGACCGCTTGACCTCTCCAGTAATCATAAATTGTCCAACAAAGTCTTCATTGATCACATCTTCATCTGCCGTCACAAATAAACGCTCAATTAGGTTCTGCAATTCACGAATATTACCCGGCCACGAATAATTTTCTAATAAGTTCAATGCACCGGGTGAGAAATGATAGTTTTTGTCGTATCGCCGGTTCAACGATTGCAGCGTATGATAAGCTAACAAAGGTATATCCTCCGGTCGTTCACATAAAGGCGGTACATGAATCGGAATGACATTAATTCGATAATATAAATCCTCACGAAAACTTCCTTTTTCAACCAGCTGCTTTAAGTCCTTATTGGTTGCTGCAACGATTTGTACATTGATAGGAATCGGGGTAACGCTTCCAATTGGCACCACTTCATTTTCTTGCAGTACCCTTAACAATTTCACCTGCAGCGAAAACGGCATATCACCAATCTCATCAAGAAACAGGACACCACCGTTCGCCTGCTCAAAATATCCTTGCTTTCCCCTTACATCCGCACCGGTAAATGCCCCTCTCGCATAGCCAAACAATTCACTTTCCAGTAAATTTTCTGGTATTGAGCCACAGTTGATCGTTAAAAATGGCTTTGCAGAGCGATTACTTTCGGTATGTATGGCCCGGGCAATTAATTCCTTTCCTACTCCCGATTCCCCCTGGATTAACACCGTTGAAGAGAAACTCGCTATCTTTTCAATTTGAATCATGATCTTTTGCATTTTAGCACTGCAATAAATGATATCTTTAGAAGGATCAGTTTTATTCTTTAATCGTGAAAGCTCCTGCTTGTACCGCTGCGTTATTTCTTTGGTTTGCTGTAGTTCGGTCTTCAGCTTTGTATTTTCCGTTATGTCCCTGGAAGCAATCACCACCCGCATTAATCCCCCGTAATCATTAAAAATGGGATTACCAATGGCGAGTATTTTCTTTCCAGTATTGGTTTCCTGCACAATGGATACCTTCTCTTTCCTTTCAAGCACCATTCTTGTTACAGAAGGGGAAAAATGACCTTTTTCTTCTAATTCCAATATATTTTTCCCAACTAACTGATGTAGATCTTCTAACCAAAAATCCCGAATATAATTATCACTATGTCTTATCAATGTGCCCCGATGATCAACAACTAACAGTTCATCATAAATCGTAGAAAGAATCGCGTTGAGATCCCGATTTAAGTTTTTTACTGTCTCCATTTCCATGGCCATATCCTCCACCATCGGCAAGTCTTGCACGATGATAATAGCACCGTCTACCTTTCCGTCTGAATGCTCAATCGGACTATAATCAACCAATACCCCCATTTTATCGGTAATATGGATTTGGTTTAATATGGTCTTCCCAGAAGAGAATACTTGTTGCAAATGTTCGCCATTAAATATACTGCCTGCATTCGCTCCCATTACTTTATCCACAGTAGATCGAATCATTTGTAATCCTGAATCATTACAATTAACAACCTTTTGCTGATGATCAACGACAAATATCCCCATCGGTATTGACGCAAGCAACACCTTCAATATATTAATATTATGATTATCACGAAACATTTCGACGAGCATATCTTCCCTTCTGAGATAGCCCACCAATTCATGATGGTCATCATGCACTAGCACAATTGGTTCACCTAAAATTTGAAAAATATAGGGTACAGAAATGGTTTGATTCGGATTGAACACGCCAATTTTTTCAATGGAAATTGCATTGGAAAGGATTTGCTCCATGTTTAAATCCTGGCTCGTTATTTCTTGAGTCGTCAATCTTTTGAGATCAACATAGGCATATACATGATCGTTATTCGATAAAAATAAATATGGATCATGATGGTCAACTAGCTTCCTAGAACCCACCTCCCCCTGTAAGGTACCTTCTACTGTAACAATAGGTCGTAGCTTATCAAAAATTGTTTGGCTCATTCATGGACCCCCTTTTTCACAAGCAATTCTATGTATTCCCCATTATAGCAAATTTCTTTTAATAATCCGATGTATATTTATAGATGAATAAATAAAAAAGGTGGCATACCCATGCAGGCCGCCACCTTTTTATCTTCTTGAAGATTTTAAATTGTAACTCCAGGCTTATTCAGCAGTGAATGCACTTCCCGATAAGGCAATTGATGCGATTCTGCAACCCCTTTAAAGGTGACATTGCCATCAAGCGTATTCAGTCCTTTTAACAAAGCCGAATTATCCAAACAAGCCTGTTTATATCCTTTATTAGCGATTTGCAGCGCATATGGCACCGTCACATTGGTTAATCCAAGCGTCCCTGTTCTTGGTACTGCCCCAGGAATATTTGGTACCGTATAATGAACAACGCCATGCTTCGTAAATGTCGGATCGTCATGACTGGTAATTCGGTCACTTGTTTCCACATTTCCACCTTGGTCAATGGCGACATCCACAATGACCGATCCATTTGGCATATCTTTCACCATATCTTCCGTAACCAATACTGGCGCCTTAGCACTAGGAATCAGCACTGAACCAATTACCAAGTCAGCATCCGCGACTTCTTCATGGATATTCAGACTGTTTGACATAATGGTACGGACGACCCAAACAAGTCATTCAGCTGTCTTAACCGAGCAGGATTCAATTCTAAAATAGATACTTCTGCACCTAAGCCTAAAGCAATTTTCGCCGCATTTGTACCTACTACCCCACCGCCAATGACAGTGACTTTCCCCCGTTTCACGCCAGGTATACCAGCTAACAGAACCCCTTTTCCACCGTTCGTCTTCTCTAAATATTGGGCACCAATTTGCGTCGCCATGTAACCGGCAACTTCACTCATTGGGGCCAACAATGGTAATGACCGATCATCCAGCTGCACTGTTTCATAAGCAAGCCCAACCACTTTTTTATCAATCAATGCCTTGGTCAACTCAGGTTCGGCAGCCAGATGCAAGTAGGTGAATAGATTTAACCCTTCATAAAAATAATCATATTCTTCTGGAAGCGGTTCTTTGACCTTCATTACCATTTCCTTTTCCCAGACTTCTTTTGCAGTCGAGGTAATGATGGCACCTGCTTGTTTATATGCTTCATCCGTAAATCCTGACCTGACGCCTGCTACCACGGAACAAGCCATGCAACGTTCCCCGGCCGAGCCAAAAGCAGCACTGATGATTTGGGTTGCTGCGTTTTCAAGTTAGCATCTTTTAAAACAATGGAATGATTTTTCGCACCGGACAATGCCTGCACACGCTTTAAGTTTTCCGTTCCTTTTTTATACACGTACTCTGCTACCGGCTGAGAACCAACGAAAGAAATGACGCCAATCTGCTCATGTTCAAGCAAACCATTAACAACATCATGTGCCCCATGGACGATATTAAATACACCTTCTGGCAATCCTGCTTCTTCCAGCTATTCTGCCAACCGATTTGCCAGTAATGGGGTCCGTTCCGATGGTTTTAGAACGAATGTATTTCCCGTTACAATCGCCATTGGGAACATCCAGCATGGTACCATCATTGGGAAGTTGAACGGGGTAATCCCGCCGACAACCCCGATTGGATAGCGGTAAACACCAGATTCAAGTCCTGAAGCTATCGATGGTAGTTGCGATCCCATGGATAAGGATGGTGCTCCGGCTGCAAACTCCACACATTCGATACCATGAAGCACTTCCCCGTGTGCCTCTTTAAAACTTTTGCCATTTTCGATCGTGACCAATTCAGCCAGTTCATCCCAATGATCGACTAATAGTTGTTGATATTTAAATAGAATCCGCGCCCGTTTTGGAACGGGTACCTCTTTCCGCGACGTAAATGCTTCGGAAGCTAAATCGTCTTTGGAAAATTAAATTCCTGTAGAGTTTTTTATCTAACCTGGACAATGCCTAATCATCTATATGTACTTTTGTCGTTTCACACCATGCCTTCGATAATTAATCGAAAGCCAGGCGACCAACGTTGCAACAAGCCCAGAAATCGCAAAAATTATTGTAATGACGATAAATCCATGAATAGCAATCGACCGTCCTGGTACAGGCACAAGTCCAAAATATACGGTACCGAAGATCGCAACACCGAACACACTAGCAAGCCTCATGGTGGTATTGAGTAACCCACTCATGTCAGAGGCATCACGTTTATCAACCTCGCTGGTCAGGTGGTCAACCATACCTGTGAATTCTATGCCGAAACTGAGTCCACCTAAACCAAGCAAAATTATAAGTAATGTTCCGCTAACAGCTCCAGCCAGCACACTGACACATATTCCGGCGAAACTGATGGCAAAAACAAAAGAGGCTATGGGAATCATCAAACGCTTATTCCTTGCAGAAAGTTTCCCAATAACTGGGCCACCGATTCCAAACGCTGCTACCCATGGGACCAAAGCAAGCCCAGAGTAAGTTGGACTTTTGCCAAGTCCCTGTTGGAGATAAAGTGCTAGCACGAACAGAATAGCGTAATATACACTGCTGATGACAAATTGTGAAAACAGTCCCAGGGAGATACTCGGCTGAGTAAAAAGCCTCAAATTGATTACTGGATAACCACCTTTTGCCTTAAACCGATGTTCCATGACTATAAACAAAGCGAATGCTAGTGCACTGCCTACTAAGCAGTTCCATACCCACATCGGCCAACCTTCATTTTGGCCAAAGGTAAGGGGGACAACGAGTAGCAACAGTGCCAGTGTTAGAACTACAACGCCCTTTAGATCCAGACGTTGGGACTTGTGTTCAGCGTTTTCGGGTAAAAACCGTGCGGCCATCCCAAGAAACAGAATACCTAATGGTACATTAATCAAGAAAATCGGGCGCCATCCCATATTAAATAAGTTGGCTGAAATAAGCACGCCACCCAATACCTGGCCCATGGCAGCACTACCGGCTAATACAATCGTGTAAGCCGAAAGAGCGTGAGTCCTGGCTTTCCCCTCAAAATTTAGCTGGATACCGGTTAGAACCTGGGATATCATGAGTGCTGCACCAACCCCTTGAATAAGGCGAGCAATCACAAGGACAATCGCGTTCGGAGCAATGCCGCAGAACATGGATGCCAATGTAAAAAAACTAAGCCCATACAGGAACATTCGACGGTATCCATGAATACTACCTAATCGAGCGCTTGTGATTAGTAACGCTGCATACGTCAGTGCATAGCCCGAATTGATTAAAATTAGCTCTGCGCTTGTCGCGTGCAAACTAGAGTGAATAGATGGCGTGGCAATGTTAACAATAGCCGTATCAACGTTTCCCAAGAATATTCCACCAAGTAACGCGGCTAACAGCCCAACTTGGGAACTTGTTTTATTTTTGTACTTTTCATTTACCATAACCATTTCTTTTGACATAATGAATTCCTCCTTAAAAATCTTGTTAATCTATCGATTAAGTCAAGATTCCTTTCATAGACTGTCCGTGATTCATGTAAAATGGAAGATAATTGGAGAGTAAAAACTTATACCCTCCACTTACCCAATCGTTTTATTATAAGTGAATTTCAACGATCTCATTTAGAGAGGAATACGTTCCGACGTGGATGGTTCACCCATGGTCTTTTCAATATTTCGACTGTTTTTTTCTAGTTGCAGTAACTGTTGTTTCATTTCCAAGCCTCCTCGATATCCTGTCAACCTGCCATCTTTACCGACGACCCGGTGGCAAGGGATTGCAATAAGAACAGGATTAGCACCTATTGCTGCACCAACCGCGCGAAACGAATTCAACTTTTGAAGATGCTCCGCAACATCTGAATAGGATTTCATGTGTCCATAGGGAATATTGTATAGCGTTTCCCAGACTAATCGTTGAAATGGAGAACCGTAAATATCGATCGGAAAGTCAAATTCCTTTCGTCGCCCTTGAAAGTACTCTTTGAACTGAAACGTAAAGGGCTTTACTAACAATTTATCATGAATCAAACGGGCATTCGGGAGTCGGCTACTCACCCATTTATCTAAATCCACAAATGATTGAGTGGGAGACACATAACAAAGGCCCTTGTTTGTTGCAGCCACCATCAATCGCCATGATTCATAGAAGAAAAAATCCCAATAAACAAACGTGTTATTTTGTTTCATCTTGAACCCCTCCATAATTTTTTTCAGTTTGTACCTTTTTCCGAAACACTGTTGGTGTAAGACCCGTTTTTTTTTGAAACAGTGTTGTAAAATGGGCAGCGTTGGGAATTCCCACTGCCTCGGCAATTTCCTTAATGGATTGATCCGTAAAAAAAAGAGACTGTTTGGCCTTTGAAATTCTTGTTTGTTGAATGTATCCAGCAAGCGAAATGCCCTTGATGCGCTTGAATATTCGATGCAAGTGATAGGGACTGCCATGGAACATTTCTGCAATCGTATCAAGCGTCAAGGTTTCACTGTAATGGGTGTCAATCCACTCAGTAATTTGTATCACCCATTCTTCGTCTGGCATTCGCAGTCCATCCGGCCTGCATCGTTTACAAGGACGAAAGTGTTGAGATAATGCTTGCTCAACATCACGAAATATTTGTACATTCTCTTGATTTGGAACCCTTGATTTACATGAAGGCCGACAAAAGATACCCGTGGTTTTCACACCATAGAAAAAGAATCCATCAAAAGAGGCATCATTTTGAATAATGGCTTGCCAAATGTTACTGTTTATAGACTTCTTTTCACCCATTCCGGATGTGCTTAACTGTTCTTCCACAATTTTTTCGGGCTCAGGTTGTTTCATAAGATCGCCTCCACATGTTAAGTATAAATCGGATCACCACAGCATGTAAGGATTTTAGAATGTAATAGCAAGAATACAAAAGTAATCAAAAGTTATTTTGTGATAAAGGACAAAAGAAAAAACCATCAATTTTGATGGCTTGATGGAGGTAAATTTATTATGGCCCGAAAAAAGAATCGTTGCCAGTCCCTTTATGATTAGCAAATTATTTGGACTCGTAACAGAACACGGTTTCTGTTACAAGTTTGTTTCACCATACTTGTTTGCCTCATTTTTTATATAGTACTATGGTTCATACGAAATTACTTTTTTCATTAGTACCACTTTGATAGGGATTTCAGTGGAAAAACATAATGCATTCTAAAGCTCATCTATCACTACTGGAACCGTTATCAAACATCATCTTCAAACAGAACGAATATTGTAAGACTTGTAGTATCAAAGATTAATCTTTCATCCTTAATTATGTGTATCAAACTAACTAAATGATTTTAAAGCTAGTTTTATAGCTCCTTTCTAAATGAATAACACCATTTATCGTAATTCATCTTTTCTTCATAAAATCGATGTGCATTCGTTCGTTGAATTCCAGATTCTAATGCAATAAATTCAGCATCCTGATCCTTTGCCCATTGATGAATAAAATTTAGTAGTTTCTCACCATATCCGTGGGAACGGTATGCAGCGTCAGTAGCTAAATCATAAATGAACACATGCCGCTTGTTATAAAAATTGACCCGCCAAGAGACACCCGCTACAGATACAATCCTATCTTCTTCATATAATGCGAACAGTTTATATTTTTGTTCTTTCATTTCCATTAACAAACCGATAAAACTTTCCTCCGTTAAATCGGTTCGAAGTTGATTAATTACTGGAAATGCTTCGAGCCACTGTTTTTTTCTTTTCAACTCAATTATACTGGTCATTTTTATCCTCTTTTCGTGATAAAGGCATAAACTATTCATTCACTATGAGACTTGAATAAACTTCTGGTCTCCGATGAGCCATACATGAAATTTTACCGCGTACTTGGTCGATATAATCTAAATCCAGTTCTTGCATAATGATTGCTTCTCTTTCAGGCGCTCTCGCAAGAACTGTTCCCCAAGGATCAATAATCATACTATTACCAAATTCCACTTGTTCTGGTGGAACCGTTCCAAATTGTCCTGCTGCAATTATATAACATTGATTTTCAATTGCTCTTGCGCGCAAAAGAATTTCCCAATGATGTGCTCCCGTGTATAGAGGAAATGCCGCTGGGACAAAAATAACTTTACTACCTTGAATAGCTAATGATCGGAACAATTCTGGGAAACGAATATCATAACAGATTGTCATACCGACCGTACCAAAGTCAGTCTCCGCTGTTACAACATCACTTCCTGGTTTAATCGTATCCGATTCCTTGATTGTATACCTTCCTTCAAATTCTGCATCATACAAATGAATTTTTCGATATAACTTGACAATTTCACCCTTACCATTTAAAAGAATACTCGTGTTATACACACGTTGCCCGTCCGCCTTTTCCAAAATACTGCCGCAATGTAAATAAACATTATATTCCTTTGCAACACTTGCAAAAGCATCACTTGTTGGACCAGGTATTGTTTCTCCTATTCCCACTTTCTCGCTATCTTCACCCATATAGTCAACATACTCCGGCAAAACGATAAATTCTGCACCTTTATTTGCAGCCTCTTTAACTAATTTCAGTGCCTTTGAAATATTTTCTTTCTTATTATCTCGAGAATTAAGTTGAATCGCCGCTACTCTCATTCCTATCCCTCCTGAATTTTACTAAATTACTCATTATCCTATGTGGCATACTACTAATATTTACCTCTTATTTAATCTTATTTTTGAAAATTTGCGGATAATCCCATCTGGCATAAACATAATAACCAATACGATAATTAGTCCGTAAATAACTAATCTATAGTCTCCTAACACTCGTAAATATTCAAGTCCCATGACAACTATAAACGATCCAACAACAGGCCCAGCAATTGTTCCAATTCCTCCAACAACAACGATTAATAATATTTGCATCATAATATCTATACTCATGACAGATGATGGTGTTAATACTTGGACATAATGGGCAAATAACGAACCCGCAACTCCAGCGATAAAGGCACTAATCATAAAAACATATAATTTATGTTTTGTTAGATTAATCCCTAAGCTCTCCGCTGCATCCGGGGATTCTTTAATTGAATTTAATGCCAACCCTTGAGGCCCCTTTACAATCCGGTATATGATAAACATGGAAATAAAAAATATGATTAAAACTAGATAATATATATTTAACCTGTTCGCCAAGTTAAAGCTAATTGACCCGATACTTGTGAATGCAGGAATACCACTTAATCCTAATTCTCCTCTTGTAAGGGTTACCAGATTACTAGTTACAAGTTTTGTAACTTCCGCAAAACCTAAAGTTAATATAGCAATATACGGAACAATTCGAAGTCGTAAAACAGGTAAACTAATAAAGGCCCCAGCTACTGCTGCAAAAAGTCCTCCAATAAGTAATCCAAACCAAGGAGATACATCTAATTTCATCGACATCAAAGCAGACACATAAGCACCAATCCCAAAGAAAGCTTGATGTCCAAAAGAGAATACCCCTGAGTATCCTGCAATTAGATTCCAGCTAGAAGCAAGGATGGCAAATATGAGCGATAAAATTAAAATATGCAGATTATAACTTTGTACAAATAGAGGAATTATTAGCAGAAATATAGCTCCTATTAAATAACCAAGTTTATTTGTTTTATACCAAGCTACATTTTTCCCCATGATAGTATCCTGATTATTGACGTTTACAACGTTTTTAAGATTCAATGACTACCACTCCTTTGTTCCAAATAATCCAGAAGGCCTGATCCATAAAACTAAAATTAGTAAAGAAAAGGCGATTACATTTTGCCATTCGGAAGCAAATACTAAAACACCTAATCCTTCAAGTATTCCTAATCCAATCCCCCCTACAATTGCCCCTACTAAACTGCCAAGACCACCAATAACAACTACTGCCAATGCTTTTAGTAGTAAGTCTGATCCCATCCATGGGTTTACAGAATAAATTGGGGCCAGCATAATCGCTGCAACCGTTGCTAATACAGCACTAACACCAAACGCAATCATATAAATTAATTTTGTATTGATTCCGTAAAGGGTTGCAGAATCACTATCCTGTGATGTTGCCCTTAATGCTTGTCCAAAACGGCTATACTTAAGAAATGCCCAGAATAGAAGGATAATCAATACCGCTACCATAAAGATTAAAATACGTTGAGCGGATAATCCGATTCCAAAGATGGAAAATTTTGCATCTATATAATAAGGGATATTTTTAAATCGTTCACCCCAAATATTTAGCGCCAAATTTTGTAATAAAATAGATAAACCAAAAGTTGCAATCAAATGACTCTCTGTCCAACTTGGCTTGTCCATTAAATATTGAATAATGACCCTTTGAACTACAACCGCTATAATAAATACGATAATGATGCTTATAATAGCTGCAATGATCGGATTAATACCAGCGGATACATTTAAGAAAAACATTAAAAAACCGCCTAGCATGTAAAACTCCCCATGTGCCAAGTTCAGCATTTTCATTGTACCCCAAATTAGTGACAATCCACTTGCCATTAATGCATACATAGAACCAACGATAATTCCATTTAAAATTTGTTGTATTATAATTTCCATATCATCACTCCTTATAATCCTAAATATGCTTGTTTTACGTATACATTATCCATTAGGTTTTCAGCTTTTCCTTCGAGAACAATTTTTCCTGTTTCCATCACGTACGCATAATCAGAGATTTCGAGAGCAACGTTGACGTTTTGTTCTACTAGTAAGATCGTAATACCTTCCTTGTTCAGTCTTTGTAGTAATACAAAGATCGACTCAACAATTTTGGGTGCTAATCCAAGGGATGGTTCATCCAACATTAACATCTCCGGACTACTCATTAACGCTCGTCCAATAGCCACCATTTGCTGCTCTCCACCAGATAATGTGCCCCCATGTTGCATTTTTCTTTCGTGTAGCCTTGGGAACATTTCATATACTTCCTCTAATTTTTCCTTTCTTTTCCCCCACAATGATTTTTCAAATGCACCCATGAGCAAATTTTCTTCTACCGTCATTTGAGGGAAAAGTCTTCTATCCTCCGGGACATGGGAAATTCCATGTGAAATAATAGCAGAAGGAGGAACCTTATCTAGACGTTTATCATTATAAAAAATTGCTCCACTTTTCGGTCCTATCAATCCAGAAATTGTTCTAAGGGTAGTTGTTTTTCCAGCACCATTTGATCCCAACAAGGCGACTGTTTCACCTTTTTCTATTTTCATAGAAAGATTGTGAATTACTTGTACATTACCATAGAAAACATTAATATCATGAATATTAAGCATGTTGTTTTACCCCCCCTAAATAAGCTTCGATTACGAGAGGATTCTCTGAAATTTCTTTCGGTGTTCCTTTAGCTAATACTTCACCATAGTTTAAAACAAGAATACGATCGGACGCTCCCATAACTGCCTTCATTACGTGCTCAATCATAATGATAGCAACACCGCTTTCTTTGATTTTCTTAATAATTCCTACAACCTCATTCCCTTCAGAAGGGGTAAGCCCTCCAATAACTTCATCTAATAAAAGAACTTGTGGTTCTGTTGCAAGAGCTCGAGCCAACTCTAGTTTTTTTAGATTTCCAATAGATAAGCTCTTCGCTTCCAAATCCTTAATATTACTCATTCCTACAAACTCCAATATTTCTTCTGCTTTTGCTCTAGCCTTTGAAATACTATCCTGTTTATTTCCAAAATAGGAACCTACCATAACATTTTCAATTAAATCCATGTTTTGAAATGGCTTCGTTACTTGAAATGTACGTGCTATCCCTAGATGACATCGCTGATCCGGACGTTTATTCGTTATATTAATATCTTTATATATAATCCTTCCAACATTTGGTTTTAGCACCCCAGCAATTACATTAAACATCGTAGTTTTTCCGGCCCCATTTGGGCCAATTAACCCAAGAATTTCATCTTGGGCTAATTCAAATTTCACATCCTTCAAGGCCGTTAAACCACCAAAAACTTTTTTGACGTTTTCTACCTTCAAAATAGTTTTACTCATAAGCTACCTCCGTTATATCTATAATGAACATTTACTTTATCCATGGTTGTCCTTCATACTTTGAAGTTGCAATGTTTTTCGGCCAAATAATTTGATTCTCACCATCTTGTATTTGTGCTGCTGGAACTGGAAGGAAATCTGGTCCTGATTTTGCAGTATGATTTGCTTCATTGAATTCAAATTTTCCGGAAAGTCCATCTCGACTTAGACTTGACAGCCCTTCAACAATTTTATCGGAATCCAATGTACCCGCTGCCTCGATTGCACTTAATGCATTATTCATATAATCATAACCTTGAGCAGCATCAGAGTTTCCATCAGCTTCATATATTTTTACATATTTCTCTTCAAATTCTTTTTGTACTTCAATAAGGCCAGGGTGATAAGAGATTGGCTCCCAAATCAGTCCATTTGCATTTGTCCCAGCTTGCTCAATGAACTCTGGACGGATTGGATAATATATTGCCATGTGTAAAGATTCTAAATTAGTTTCATTAAATTGTTTCACTAGCGCAACTCCAGACGAAACTGATGTGAAACAAGTAATGAGAACATCCGCATCAAGTGATTTCAATTTTGTTAATTGAGGATAAAAGTCTGTATGGCCAACATCAACTGTTTCAAAAGCTACTTGCTCCCATCCATCTTTTTTAAATAGCTCTTCTGCTTCCGCTACATTTGAACGGCCGTAATCAGTATCTTCAACTACAAACGCAACAGTTTTATTTTTTGGATCAAAATGTCCATCTTTGATTAATTCTTTAATTGTTTCATATGCCCCTTCACCATAAGCTTCACTACTAAAGTTGCCTTTCCAAAAATACTTATATTTATCTGGGTCTTCTTCTACTTTTTCTGAAATAGCACTACTAACTGGTTCTCCACTCATAACGGGCTTTTCATACTGAGAAGCTAAGTCCATTACCGCCATCGTTACAGAACTAGAAAAGGCGTCGCCGATTAGAAAGTCAACATTATCATTGTTAAATAATTTCTCCGCAGTACTCACGCCCTCTGAGGGTTGACCTTGGTTATCCTCAAAGATCATTTTAACTGGTAGCATATCTCCATCAATTTCAATTCCACCTTTTTCATTCCACTCGTCAACAGCCATTTCCATTCCCTGCTTAAGCGCAATTCCTGAGTTTGCTGTTGAACCAGTAAGTGGTCCAGTAACCCCAATCTTAACCGTATCTGCAGAACCACTAGCACCTTGACTACATCCAGCCATAAATAGTATCCCGGTGATTAATATAATCATTGAAACAAATATTATTCTTTTTTTCACAAAAGTTTCCCCCTTGTCAATTCAAAAAAATGAATATAGCATATACTCTTAGAATCACTACGTTTTACCTTAATTCATACATTGTAGCTGTTTACATGAATCTTAGACTTAATTTCCTTTTCATAAATAACTTTTTTATCTCAACACGAATAATACGAATAAAACATAATACATATATTGGGAATTATATATTTTAATTTCTTATTTTACACCATTCCATAATAAAGGCTGCGAAAGTTTTTGTTACTTTCTTCAGACTATCTAAATCGACGTATTCATTTGCACCATGCATTCCTTCCCCTATTGGTCCATAACAAGTAGATGGAATTCCAAATTCTTCAAATGCCCGGGTATCCGTCGTACCAGTAAAGTTTAATTCCTCAATCTCTTCATCTGTTATTATATTATGTGCAAACGCTATTGTTTTATATAATTCAGAGTAATCTGTACCTGATGAAATTCCTGGGGCACTAAACCCATAAAACTCTACTTCTGGTGGTGACTCCTTTAACCATTCATCATTTTCAGCTGCATTTAAGATCCATTCTTTTACTTCTTGTTGAACGTCTTCTGGGTCTTGGTCTGGGTAAAAACCAATACGAGCCTCAAAAACACATTCAGAAGGAACGTTTGAAGGCCAGTCACCGCCCTTTATGACACCTACATTTACATTTAATGGGTGAGAGTGTTCCAAGTAGTTATGATGTTTCGGACGACTATTAATATGTTCACGGTATTCATCCAAAGCTTTAATTAAGTAACTTGCTTTATTAATCGCATTTACTGCCTTTTCTGCTCTTTCTACGTGAGCTCCAGCTCCACGTACTTTTACCCTTACCCATAATACACCTACGATTGCTGTTTGAATTCTTAGCTCTGTTGGCTCCGGAATTAGTGCTGCATCGGCAACAAAACCATTATCTAGTAAAGCAAGTGCACCATTTCCAGTACATTCTTCTTCTATTACCGTTTGAATTTGAACATCTGCACCTAATTCAATTCCAGCTTTTTGAATTGCTTTAACTGCATGAATCATCGCGGCAACGCCGCCTTTCATATCTTGAATTCCACGACCATACATTTTATTATGGATAATCGTTGGATTATATGGATCTGTATCCCATAGAAGTTCAGGTTCTGCACTAACTACATCCACATGTCCTTGAAGAATTATACTCTTCCCAATTTTAGGACCCTTCGTTTTTAATTCTCCAACAATAACAGGACGATTTTCATACGACCATTCTGGAACCCCAAAATTTTTATAAACACTAAGCCTTTTCGGATCCGGTTCAATGGAGGTTGTTTCTAAGTTCATTTCATCCAAATGTTTTTTAATAAATTTTTGAACACCTGCTTCATTCCCTAATGTACTTTTATAGGAACCAATGGACTTTAAGAATAGCAATTGTTCATCCCATAACTCATCAATAATTTGATTTACCTTTTCTATTTCTCTAGTTTCGCTTAAGTTATTCATAACTTATCCTCCTTGATAATTTAATAGACTCTCGGCATTCACCGAGTCAGACTGGGTAAGGGATTTCCCTTCCCATAGATTTTATTTTCCTCCTACCTTGTAGGGGGATTTTTTATTGAAACAATATTCCGAACTGGAAATAACATGTTGAAATATTGTCATTAAAATAGTCAAAAATACCCTTGACTTTTCAAAATTAACCCAAAAATCGGTTTTTAGGGGAGTTTTTCCTATTAACCAAGTGAGGGTGTTGATTTTGAAACCAATTTTCACCGCACATGCGGACTACCAACAGTTTGTCATGGATCAACTACAAGAACACTATTCCGGTGGTATCCTTACACTTGTGAATGGTGATTGGCCTGTTATCATGAAACTCTGGATCACGGATCTCTCAAAGATCACGATACTACTTATGCCTTATTACGGTAAAAGAGGTCCGGAACCGAGAAATCCTGCGTCCATGATGCGGTCGTATCTGCTTTTACTCTTGACCAATCCAACCATGAGTATCGATCGTTGGGTTGATCAGCTTCAACGAGTTCCACTTTATGTATCCTTAGTGGATTTGAACCCGGTGACACACCTGGTGTTGGTACATTCCATGACTTTTTCTTTCGCCAGTGGGGAAGTGAAAGAAAAAACGTAACCCACAAAAGGAAAAGCAAAAAGTCTCGTAAACGGAAACCAAAAAGAGGTAAAAAGGGTGAAAAAGCACCTGTATCCAAGCTTGGTCGGGTTAAACGGTTGGTCGAGTGGATCATCCCAAGACTAGATCAAGAAAAACAGATGCCATTCGATCGTTTATTTGCATTTTTTCAATCCGAAATACTTACCATTTCAGCTAAGTTAGGACTGCTCGGGGATACAGATAATATAAGCGTTGCCGGTGACGGTACACCCATCGTCACCGCATCCCATCCCCGAAGCAAATCCACCTGTAATTGTCGCGCCCAGGGTATAGCGAATTGCAAGCACGGTCGCATTTACTCCCAACCCGACTGTGACAGTGGATGGGATAGTCATCGAGAGAAGTATTTCAATGGATACCACCTCTATATGATCAATGCTTGCGATAGCCCGTATGACTTACCTTTGTACACGCGTCTGAATCCTGCTTCCACGCATGATTCGGTCGGCTTGGTTGTCAGTTGGGCTGAATTTTCGCAGCGGTTCAACCTGGGCGCGGTAGAAAGGGTGCTTCTTGATGCCGCACATGACGCTTATTCTATTTACGAACTCATGGATCATAAACAGGTTGAACCTATTATTGATCTGAATAAGCGCGCCAAAAAAGATGTTAAAACAGATGGTGATATAAGGATATCACCACAAGATATTCCCATTTGCCCGATTGGTAAGAAAATGAAACCAAACGGTTATGACAATACACAACACCGCCAGAAATGGAGATGCCCATTGGCGTGTGGAACAAAGAATTCTTGTGAAACACCCTGTTCGACTGCAAAGTACGGTCGAACCTACCACACCTATACCAAAGAGAACAAGCGTCTGTTTCCCAAGCTATCCAGAGAAACAAATCGTTGGAAAACGATTTACAAGCGTCGTACTTCAGTGGAGCGATCCAACAAACGTGAAAAGGTCGACTATCATCTCGAGGCTGGCAGACATCGTTCTACGATGATGTGGTACATGCGAACTTACGGAATTATGATGTGCCAGCACATGGATGCATGGTACAGCCATCAAGAGCACGAATTGGACTTTATTAAAGAATCGATTTTCCCAAAAGTAGTCTAAGTGATTGAATTTTCGAAGAAATAATATCCTTAGGCTTATTTGACATGCCCTTTTTTGAAAACACTATGAAAATAGCCGGTTTTAACTTCAATCAAGACTTATTTCCAGTAATTTTATGGAAAATGTGTCATTGTCGCCCTAAGAATTCCGGGAGCCTATTTTAATATTTGTAACCAATATTATTTTTGTCTTACTTTACACCAGTCCATAATAAAGGCTGCGATCGTTTTTGTTGCGGTCTTTAAACTATTTAAATCGATAAATTCATTTGGCCCATGCATATTCGCCCCGGTTGCTCCATAACAAGTGGTTGGAATACCAAATTCTTCAAAAGCACGGATATCCGTCGTGGCTGTAAAAGCTATTGATTTGATTTCCTCATTTGTAGTTAACTTATGTGTGGAGGCAATGGATTCGAAAAGTTCAGAGTCCCCTTCATTCACAAAACCTGGCGCACAAAAGCCAAAGAATTCAACTTCTGGCGGAGTTTCTTTTAACCATTCATCTCTTTGAGCAGCATTTAGAATCCACTCTTTTACTTCTTGTTGAATTTCTTCTGGATCTTGATTAGGATAAAAACCAATGCGGGCCTCAAAGATACATTCCGAAGGAACGTTGGACGGCCAGTCACCTCCCTTAATTACACCGACATTTACATTCAAAGGATGAGGGTGATCGTCAAAATAACTTGGTTTTGGTCTATTGTTAATATACTCTCTATATTTATCCAAAGCTTGGACTAAATAAGCTGCTTTATTAATCGCATTTACTGCTTTTTCTGCTCTTTCTACATGCGCTCCAGCTCCTCTTACTTTTACCCGAACCCATAGTACACCAACTTGTCCTTTTATAGTTCTTAATTCAGTTGGTTCTGTAATTAAAGCACCATCCGCAATGAAACCTTTATCCAATAAAGCTAAAGCTCCATTTCCAGTACATTCCTCTTCCATCACCGTTTGAAGTTGAACGTCAGCCCCTAATTCTATTCCAGACTTTTGGATCGCCTTAACTGCATAAATCATCGCTGCAACACCCGATTTCATATCACAAATACCGCGTCCATACATTTTATCATCGATAATTGTAGGGTTATATGGATCTGTCTCCCATAAATATTCAGGTTCAGCACTTACAACATCAATATGCCCTTGAAGGATTAAGCTTTTCCCGATTTTAGGACCTTTCGTTTTCCATTCTCCTACAACTACTGGGCGATTTTCATAGGACCACTCTGGTACTCCACAATTTTTATAAGAAGAAAGTCTTTTCGGATCCGGATTAAATGAAGTCGTTTTCAAATTCATATCATCTAAATGTTTTTGGATAAAACACTGAATACCCGCTTCATTCCCCAACGTACTTTTATAAGTACCCAACGATTTCAGAAAAAGTAATTGTTCTTCCCAATTTTCCTCGAGAATTGCTTGTACTCTTTTAATATCCTTTGTTTTCTCCACAATGTTCATACAATTTCCTCCAATCTATTATTCCTATATATCCAATCCTTAATAAATTAAAGATATATATAGCTTAAACTAAAACACTTTCAGTAGATTGTTATTTAATTTTGTAATCACAACAGGTAATCCACCTAAAATCACCCCCCTCAACCCTTATCAAAGAATCGAACCTCAACACCTGTACTAGCATCATCAAATTTAACATTTATTTATATTTATTAATTATGCATTGATAAGTTTTACGATTAGCACATGAAATCAATTATATTATGAAAATATGAATATAACGTTTTCCAAAACTTCAACTTTCATTTCTAATACTTTTACTTAGGATTTTTACTTATTGTTCAAAGCTAAATATATGGACAAGTTACACTTGAGCCAACTTTTGGTATAGCTTAAGTTTATTTAACCTAATAATTGCCTTACTTGTTCAGTATAATTAATTAAATTTGGCATTTATTATAATCCATTTTCATTAAGATTAGTGGCAATTTTTATTATGCCAACAGTCATTATCCCTATCTATTTGAGTAACAAATATATATCAGTGAATATAAATTTAATTGGTGATTTTCTAATCATTATTGTACTAAATGCTATTGTATCAGGCTTAAATTTGAGGGTAACCTACTAGCTTAATAGCATTATACGTGGTATTCTGAACATTTTCCTACCTACAATATTCAATTTAACAGTCAACAAAGTGTATTTATTAAATAAAGTTTTCCGATCAGTCTACTTTCTGCTTTAAATTACTTTTCATAAGCCCATCATCTATTATTATTTTATGCCTAGTTGTTTTTGAGTGGATTGTATCGCATCATGTAATTTTTCGATCATTGTATGAATTTGTGATTGATCTATAATAAGTGGTGGTGCAAAACAGATAATATCTGTCTGCTCATAGGTTACTGGACGGCAGATAACTCCTCGTTCATGTAATGCTTCAATAACTTTTCCAGCTACCTTGGATTCCGAAGCAAAACGCTGGTTGGTATTCGGATCCTGAACAAGCTCAACTGCACCAAGCAGCCCCAGCGTGCGAACGTCACCGACAATTTCTAATTTATTTTTTATCTCTTTAAATCCGTTCAACAGTACTTCACCCATTTTTCGGGAATTTTCCACAAGATTTTCCTGCTCGATTATCTCAATATTTTTTAAGGCTACGGCAGCTGCAGTTGGATGACCACTATAGGTAAAGCCGTGGAATAGCGTTCCTTTCGATTTTTCCTTCAAGACATTATGAATGGCATCCGATATAACCACGCCCCCCATTGGAACATACCCACTGGTAACACCTTTTGCAAAGGTCATTAGATCAGGAATAACTTTCCAATTTTCTGTACCAAACATCTTTCCAGTGCGGCCAAATCCAGTGATAACCTCATCAGCAATAAACAAAATACCGTATTCGTCACATAAATTCCGGACTTCTTGTAAATAATCATCCGGTGGAATGAGTACACCACCAGCACCTTGTACTGGTTCAGCCATAAATGCCGCAACAGTTTCCGGACCTTCCTGTTCAATCATTTGTCTGAGTGAGGAAATTGCTTTCCCGGTTGTACTGCCATATGGTGTTTGAGCATGAGTAATACCTGTGATCATATGTCCAGCCATATCCCAGAATTCCGGAATTCCGGTTACACTTGTTGAAGCTGCTGCAACCCCATGATATCCCCGTTTCAATGCTATAATTTTATGGCGTTCCGGCTGTCCTTGGATTTTCCAGTAATGGCGGACGAGCTTAACTGCCGAATCATTTGCTTCCGACCCACCCGAAGTAAAAAAGACACCGTTTAAACCTTTAGGCGCAAGTGATGCGATCTTTTCTGCCAATTTAATTGCCGGCTCATGGCTAAATGTTGAGAAAGCCGAGCTAAATGCTATTTTTTTCATCTGATCAGCGGCAACTTCCGCCAATTCTTTCCGGCCGTGACCGATGTTTACATTCCATAATGATGACATTGCATCCATGAATACGCTTCCACTTTTATCAGTAAGATAAATTCCTTCACCCTTTTCTACAATGATTTTTGGTCCATATTCCTGTTGCTGTTGAATTGACGATGTCGGATGAATAAAATGTTTTTTGTCCAATTCTTCTAATGTTTCCATGTAAAAGCCCTCCCTTTTATTTAAAAAACCAGATATACAGGCAGCACAAAAACAATATATTTGCCTACCTATATAACTGGCTATAACCTAGGACATGCCCCACTTCATCAGCAGAGTCAATTAGATTTGACAGCTATTAATATATTATAAATAAAAATATAACAAAAAATCAATCTATTGTCAACACTTTGCAAAGTTGCAATTGTGATCCAACTTTACAGTATGAAATTAAAGCACAACCAGCTCACGGTCTAACCTGAAGACAGCTGGAATACTCCTTAACAAACTATTCATAAAGAGAAAACACCCCAATGTTTGGCATAGTTTAATTACTCAGTAAAAACTACCAAACAGAAGAGGTGTCCGCTATTATTTGACGCTACTGGATGACTGTCGGAGTTGGAAATTGAACAAGGGATTTTAAAGTTAAAGGATGCCTGGAATTTATAATGAAACTTTATTACTACTTCCATCTGGTACCTATTAAAACACCAGAACTGATCCTTTTGATTATACCAGAATATATTATAATACTACTATGGATACGATGCTAAATTTTTAGTAGGACCTATTTCTGGGGTCAGGAAGGAGAGTAGGTATGGGGGATAAAAGTGGGAAATCAAGGAATATATATATAATTATGGGTGTACTTATTGTACTTGTAGCAGTGTCCTTTGCCAGACTTTCATACGGAATGATTCTTCCTTTTATGAAGGATGGTCTCTTTATTTCCTATAAATCAGCAGGAACTCTTGGCACAATTACTTCGCTAGGGTATTTAATTTCTATTATGTTTGCGGGGTATCTATCGACTAAATGGGGTGGAAAAAATACAATAATTGTTGGATTACTTCTAATTAATTTAGGCTTTTTCAACTTATCAATAACAACAACTTATTGGTATAGCTCTGTTTTTATGTTTCTTCTAGGTATTGGAACTGCTTTTGTTTTCACTCCGTTAATTGCGATATTGACCGAGTGGTTCCCACAAAAAAAGGGTTTTGTTATTGGATGTGTAAATAGTAGCGCAGGGATTGGATCGTTATTTGTCGGCATCCTTGTTCCCTTTCTTGCTGATATATATATCGAAACGTCTTGGCGAATAACTTGGAAAATTTTTTGCATAATTGGAGGTTTAGTTTTTTTCATGACTATATTTTTTATTAAAAATCCTCCAGTTGCAAAAGAGGCTTTAATTCAACCCTCTTCTCCAGTAAAAAAAATATATACAAATAGAAACGTGATCAAAGTAGGTCTTATCTATGGAATTGTGGGAATGACTTTAATTGTTCAGACTACCTTTATCCTAAGTTTTATGTTGGAAGAAGGGCTGGATATGAGACTTGCTGGGCAATTAATTGCTTTGAACGGAATATTAGCTATTTTTAGCTCACCTTTTTGGGGAGGAATTTCCGACCGATTAGGCAGGCGGAATTCTTTAGTTATAGCAATGAGTCTAAATCTTTTGTCTACGATTATTCCAGTCGTATTACCTAATACAATAGGGTTTGCAGTAAATTTAGTTATTCAAGGAGTTGTTGCGTTTGGTATAATGACGCTAGTACAAGCCTTAAGTACGGAACAATCATCCTCCCAAGATACACCTATTGTAATTAGTTATACCACTTTTTACTTTGCGACTGGACAGTTTTTAGGTCCTACTCTAGCAGGGTGGCTTATTGATTATAGCGGGTTTAAAAGCACCTTTCTTTTCTTTGCGTTATGTATGTTTATCGGTTTATTTATAATTAAAATTATAAAAGTTACAGAAATAAAAACGGTCGGAAATTCCTCTGCTGATGGATAAATATAAACTTTACTGTTTTGAACTTTAATAACTTTGGTTCGGTAACAAATCACTGGATTAACGACACCCTTCGATATTATAAACAATCGCATACGCTACGAAACGGACAAGATCATAATTTGCCTTTCCCTTTAGTCAAACTGATTTCATCGATTCCTATCAACGGAGGTGTTGTAACTTTAGAATAAAGTTTGATAAAACCACCTCGCAGATCCGTGTTTTACGGTAAATAAGAAGAATCCATTTTGAAAAAGGATTGATCAAAATGGATTCATTCTTTGTGAAGTATTATATAATTTTTGTTTAATAAATAGTTCGATCATCATCTACCTGATTTATTTCACAAAAGTGCCCTTTTCTTAACTGATTTTTTTAATTAGAAGATAGCCATTCAACTACATCATCTATGTTTTTATCTGGTGGGAAAACAGGATAAAACACTTTTTCAATGATCCCATCTTGCACAATAAGAGTAAGCCTTTTATTAAGCGTCATGGAATCTACCTCAAATAATGGAAGGCTTAAAGCATTCGATAAAACCAAATCTGAATCACTTAATAATTGATACGGTAAATGAAGCCGTTCAGTGAATTCCTTTTGATATTCAGTATTTTGGGTGCTCACACCAAATACTTTTGTATTTAATTTTTGTAATTCCTGAAAATGATCTCGAATAGAACAAGCCTGTGGTGTACATCCTCTAGCGCCTGGAATTTCATTCCATCCATTAGGAAGACTTACTCCCGGCTTTCCCGTTAAAGGGTAAAAATATAAAACAAATCTCCCCATTATCTTTGACGGATCTACACTTTCGTCAGCTATAGAGTTTAATTCGACTGATGGTATTGCGTTACCTTTCAAATGATTACATGCGCCATCATCCTGAGGTACAGGAAGGTCGTTAGGAAGTTCCAAAAAATTGTTTTCTGCCATTATCTTGACTCCCTCTATCAATTTTTTCCCTGACTATAACTATTTTTGTCATCCAAAAATCACAATCTGGGTAATGAGCTTTTTGATTTGTGCATTTAATATGGCGATACAACCGTTTGGTAGCCAAATGGAATTTCCGGCTGATGAGAAATAACAAAAGGTACTTTATCACTATCACTTGCCATGGCATAACGGTTAAGCATCCAAATCATACTTTTGTTAATATTTGTGTAGAAACTTAACCAATACGACAGATGGTCTGGATTTTCATTTTTTATTATACAATTTGTCGGACTATATTAACCCTAAATTATTACTAAACTCTTTTTTGTTAACCGCGATCAACTACAATCACTTTTGCTTCTTCCTTATTAGGATTGAACACAACATGAGGAGTATCGTCAGGGATAATGAAAGCATCCCCTTCGTTCCACTCTGTTACTTCATTATCAATTTTTATTTTAATATGACCTAGAACAACATAAAATGCGTGACCTTGATAACAGACATGATCTGCTTCATAACCTGAAGGATAAACAACAACACGCATTCTTGCGTTGTCGATTTCTAACCATCTGGAAACAGCCCCTTTAGATGCTGAATCCGGGTAAAATTCTTCATTATTTTTGCTGACAACCATGTTTGATAAGTAACTGTTCGTTGATCGAGACATAATAACAACCCCTTTCAATCTTTTATTTAAAATTTTTTTGAACTGATAGAACAGCATGATGTAAACTTTCATCTTGGGTACCTGCTTTATCCTTTCCTTATTCGTGATTGACGGTAAAAAATAAATAGTATCCTGTCATATAAAATCTGGATAAGTTTTGATTCAACTGGCAGGGTGATACCCCACCGGTTCCATGTGGTGGTTCTGCTATAAACTCTACCATACAGTATAGGGCCATCCTGTTCGATCGCTTCATGTATGGTTTCTATCAAATTATGTGTGCTTTTTTATAGAGTGCTAGAGTTTATCGATATATACTCAGGTAAGAGCTACGCAGCCATTTCTCAAAATTCAGGAATCCCTATCACACTTGTCGATACTGATGTTGCCGATGTTACACCATGATTTGTCTTTTTTATGGACTATCTCGTTTTCGTTCAGGCTCCCCTTTCAGTTTTAAAAATAACGAGCCAATCATAACTATCCGTTGGACGGATGGTTAAGATTGTTCAATAAATTTGGAGATTGTTCAATAAATTTAGACTGTCATCCCAGTCCCCTTCAGCAATGAACCCACATCCTGATAAGGCAACTGATGCGATTCTGCAACCCCTTTAAAGGTGACATTGCCATCAAGCGTATTCAGTCCTTTTAACAAAGCCGAATTATCCAAACAAGCCTGTTTATATCCTTTATTAGCGATTTGCAGCGCATATGGCACCGTCACATTGGTTAATCCAAGCGTCCCTGTTCTTGGTACTGCCCCAGGAATATTTGGTACCGTATAATGAACAACGCCATGTTTCGTAAATGTTGGATCGTCGTGACTGGTAATTCGGTCACTTGTTTCCACATTTCCACCTTGGTCAATCGCGACATCCACAATAACCGATCCATTTGGCATAGCTTTCACCATATCTTCCGTTACCAATACCGGCGCTTTAGCTCCAGGAATCAGTACCGAACCGATCACCAAGTCAGCATCCGCAACTTCTTCATGGATATTCAGACTGTTCGACATGATGGTATTCACGGATGACCCAAACAAGTCATTCAGCTGTCTTAACCGAGCTGGATTCAATTCTAAAATAGATACTTCTGCACCTAATCCTAACGCAATTTTTGCTGCATTTGTACCAACTACCCCACCACCAATGACAGTGACTTTCCCCCGTTTCACGCCAGGTATACCAGCTAACAGAACCCCTTTTCCACCGTTCGTCTTCTCTAAATATTGGGCACCAATTTGCGTCGCCATGTAGCCGGCAACTTCACTCATTGGGGCCAACAATGGTAATGAACGATCATCCAGCTGCACAGTTTCATAGGCAATCCCAACCACTTTTTTATCAATCAAAGCTTTGGTTAACTCAGGTTCTGCAGCCAAATGCAAGTAGGTAAACAGAATTAATCCTTCGTAAAAATATTTATATTCGTCCGGAAGCGGTTCTTTGACCTTCATTACCATTTCCTTTTCCCAGACTTCCTTTGCGGTCGACGTAATGATGGCACCCGCTTGTTTATATGCCTCATCTGTAAATCCCGATCCCATGCCAGCATCCGTTTCGACGTATACTTCATGACCAGCGTTTTTGAGTGTGACCACACCTGATGGAGACATGGCTACCCTGTTTTCATTGTTTTTAATTTCTTTTGGGATACCTATCCGCATTGTCTGCTCCCCCTCCTGTGATAGCTACTACTATGCTTATACCCAGCGTGTCGTAATAACTTTCTTCCGTGTATAAAATTCAATACCGTCTTTCCCATTAACATGCAGATCCCCATAAAACGAATCCTTCCAGCCAGAGAATGGGAAAAAGGCCATTGGAGCTGGTACACCAATGTTTACCCCCAGCATACCGGCATCAATCGTTTCGCGGAACTGCCGAACACTGCCACCATCGTTTGTGAAAATACATGAACCATTGGCAAAACGGGATTTGTTCGTCAGCTTCACCGCTTCATAGAGATCCTTGACACGAGAAATGGACAAGATTGGTGCAAACATTTCGTCCTGCCAAATCTTCATTTCGCTTGTGACATTATCAAAAATGGTTGGACCGACAAAATAGCCTTTCCGCTTCATTTCTTCATCATTTCGCCCATCCCGAATAAGAGTCGCACCTTCTTTTTCTCCTGTTTCAATATATTGCAGTGTCCGCTCCTTATGTTGATCGCGAATAACTGGCCCAAGGAAAACACCTTCATCCAATCCATTACCAATCTTGATTTCATTCGCTTTTTCCACCAATGTTTCAATCAAATCATCAGCAATGGAGTCTTCCACGGCTACCACGGAACAAGCCATGCAACGTTCCCCGGCCGAGCCAAAAGCAGCACTGATAATTTGGGTTGCAGCATTCTCTAAATTTGCATCTTTTAAAACAATGGAATGGTTTTTCGCACCAGATAGTGCTTGCACCCGCTTTAGGTTTTCTGTTCCTTTTTTATATACGTACTCGGCTACTGGTTGCGAACCGACAAAAGAAATGGCGCTAACGTTTTCATGCTCAAGCAATCCATTGACAACATCATGTGCCCCATGAACAATATTAAATACCCCTTCTGGCAATCCTGCTTCTTCTAACAATTCCGCCAAGCGATTTGCCAGTAATGGCGTCCGTTCTGATGGTTTTAAGACAAACGTATTTCCTGTTACAATCGCCATTGGAAACATCCAACACGGCACCATCATTGGGAAATTGAATGGCGTTATTCCACCCACAACGCCGATCGGATAACGGTAAACACCGGATTCAAGTCCTGACGCGATCGATGGTAGTTGTGACCCCATGGATAACGATGGAGCTCCAGCAGCAAACTCGACACATTCGATACCACGAAGCACTTCCCCATGCGCTTCTTTAAAACTTTTACCATTTTCAATAGTCACTAATTCAGCTAGCTCATCCCAATGATCAACTAGTAATTGTTGGTATTTAAATAAAATTCGCGCCCGTTTTGGAACAGGAACCTCTTTCCACGACGTAAATGCTTCGGAAGCTACTTCTACTGCCTGGTCTAAATCACCTTTTGTGGAAAGAGGTACTTGTGCAATCACTTCATCTGTAGCTGGGTTCAATACTTCTGCCGTTTTTTCAGATGCCGCCTCCACCCATTTTCCTCCAATATAGTTCTTAAGCGGCTTCAATTGTGTTTGTGTCATATCTATCATGCCTCCTGCTTCGTTTTTTTCGGGGTGCCAGGCACTTAGAGACTCCCGCGAGTGCCGGGCCACCCGTCACGTCTTTTTTCTATGCATTTTCTTTAAAAACTTTTTTCAAGGTAGAAACAATAAATTCAACATCTTCGTCTGTACTCGAAAGTGGTGGACACAATGCCAAAATATTATTGTATCCGGCTACGGTATCACCATTTTTACCAATGATCAGGCCATTCGCTTTACAATCTGCAACAATTTTACCCACTCGCTCTGGTGATGCTGGTTCTTTTGTCGTCTTATCCTCGACCATTTCGATCCCCATCACAAATCCTAGATTGCGGACATCGCCAACATATGGATGTTCCGTCAATTCAGCGAGCTCCGTTCGTAAGCGTTCACCTAAAACTGCTGCTCTGCCAACTAAATTTTCTCTTTCCATAATCTCAATATTTTTGAGTGCTAATGCACAAGCTGCCGGGTTGCCACCGAATGTATTGACATGACGAAAATGACTGTTTTCCCCATTATCGACAAAGGTTTGGTAAATATCTTTACGCACAGCAGTCACTGAAAGCGGCAGATATGCACTAGTGAGACCTTTTGCCATTGTTACAATGTCCGGTTTAATATCAAAATGCTGATGACCAAACATTTTACCTGTCCGGCCAAAACCACAAATGACCTCATCGATGATCAATAACACACCATGCTTTTTACAAATCTCTTGTACTCTTTCTACATATACAGGATCTGGAATCAAAACCCCTCCACCGGTAATTAATGGCTCCATAATCACAGCGGCAATCGTTTCTTTTTGCTCCCAAATAATTTTATTTCCCAATTCCTGTGCGCATTGCAAATTGTGTTCCTTAACGGATACGCCGGCTGGTCTCCGGTAATTATCAGGAGGAGTCACATGCAAAAATCCGGAGGTTAGCGGTTCGTATTTGTATTTTCTTAACGCCTGCCCAGTCGCTGCTAACGCTCCAAGTGACCCACCATGATACGCCCGATAGCGGGAAATAAACTTATATCTTGATGGCTCCCCATTTTGCTGATGATATTGCCGTGCTATTTTAAAGGCAACCTCATTTGCATCAGAGCCACTGTTCGAATAAAAAATCATATAGTCATCATCAAGCAGCTCATTCAGCTTTTCAGCAAGCTCAATGCCCGGAACATGGCTTTGGGTCATGGACGTGTACGCCATTTTTTGCATTTGTTCATATGCCGCTTTCGCCAATTCCTCCCGCCCATAGCCAACGTTGACACACCACAACCCTGACATGCCATCTAGTAATCTGTTTCCCTCATGATCTGTTATCCACGAACCCTTTCCCTCTGTTACCACCATCGGACGTTTTGTATCGTTGTATTGTGAAATATGATGCCAAACATTTTGTCGGTCTTTTTCCTCAATTAATTGAGATTGCTGTAAATCTTTAGCAGTCTTCATCTCCACGTTCTCCTTTCCAATAATTTACTTTATCATTTGTCCATTAACCTATCGTTGTAAGCGGTTACTATTTTAATCTGTTATCCGCCTACTTATACTGTCATTCCTATGTTGACAACCTACAACTAATACTTCATAATTTATTTTACAAAGAATTATAAACATTGTAACTTCACACTTTGTAACATGATAAGCCATTTACTTTAACATTGTGAGGGGGATGGGGCTTGATCAGTAAATTTGAATTAACCATTCGTGATGTTCTCCAAAGAAAAACCTTTAAAAACGCCAAAGTAATTGCTGGTGATAAGGGGTTAAACAAACAGGTGAAATGGACGCATATTTTGGAAACAAACCAATTTGATTCCCTGATCAATGGCGGGGAGTTGATCCTGACAACCGGAGCGGGACTTAAGCTGGGCTCATCCACTGAATTCAGAAATTTAATGAACAGAAACGCAGCCGGTATTTGTATAGAAATCGGTACACACGTTGACCATATTTCCGATGAGATCATTCACTTAGCCAATGAATATCACTTCCCCATTATCATTTTTAAATGCTTTGTAAAATTTGTCGATATCACGCAAGATCTTCATTCCTTAATTATTGACCAGCACCACCAAATGCTTAATCAATTAAACGAATTGTCAACCAAATTTAACGAACTCTCCCTATTACCAAATGGCATTTTAAAAATTCTTCAAGAATTGCATACCTATTTGAAGAAGGGGGCCTTATATATCACCGATGAAACAAGATCCTATTATTATCCACCTGAAATCAAATACATAGAAGAAAATATCCGTAAACGTTTTTCCGATTTAGATGACCATCAACCAAAAGATAAATTAATTACATTAGACGAAGAAAGATATGCACTGGTTCCTGTCAAAGGACTTGGCCAAATTTGGGGATATTTATGTTTACCAGTAGAAGGAAATATCATGGAGGAGTTTCTTTTCTCCGTAATGGATCGTGCAGCTTTGGCAATTGCACAAATCATGTTACGAAATAGGACAATTGAAGAAAGAAAACAAAATAGAGAAGACAAGATCGTTCGAGATTTATTACACGGAAAGAAACATGAATCCGACGAGCTACATTCAATATTCCCTTTATCTACAAAAGAGTTCTATTACAGACTTATTCTTATCCAAACAAATCAACCGGAAACAACCGTGGATGAGGATGATTGGAATGAAACCAAATTGCAACGATCCGTATTGTTTCGCTCCCTGTTTAAACAACATGGGTTTCATCCTGTGGTGTCTGTCAGCAAAAGCGATACCGCTATCATTGCATCGTTTAAAATGAAAGATGATACTGATCAACAAAAACACAAATTTTCATCACTTGCACAAGCAATAACAAATATGCAAGCCAAAAATATTTTTGATGGCGGCGCGTGTTTGTTTGGGATTAGTAAAGTTAATAGAGAAATATCTTCGCTGTCAATGAGTTATCAAGAAGCAAAAAAGGTTCTTTTTCTTCAACGGGCGAACATTGCGTCATCGATTTTTTATGAAAACATCGGGGTATACCAACTGCTCCTCGATCATAAAGGTGAACATCTACATACCTACATTGAGGATTGCCTGGCACCTTTAATCAAGTATGATCAGGATACAAACAGTGAACTATTACGAACCCTGGAAGTTTATTTGGATTGTCGTGGTTCGAAAAAAGAGGCAGCCGAGCAATTATTTATTGTTCGTCAGACGCTGTATCATCGTTTGAGAAAAATGGAAGAATTGCTTGGCAAAGACTTTATGGAGCCGAGCAATCGACTTTCCCTGGAAATGGCGATCAAGGCTTATTATGTAGCAAAAGCGATTTATTAAGGATTACATGGTATTAGCTGAAAGAAATCTAGTAGACATAGATTTCTTTCAGCCACCCACCTAAACAAACTCTACTAAACCTACTTCGTCACCAAATCCAAAACCGTCTGCAATATCATATTAAATCGCAACATATTTATGATATGGCCGTATTTGTTTTTGCCTCTTTTTGGATTATAATCCAGTGATTGTATTGATCAATTAAAAACCCAATCCCAAACATAAACAGCAGTGTTCCGAATCCAAGGCCAACAATGTCGTGTCGAATAACAATAATAACAACACTGATCGATAATGGAATAGCAGTACAAAAAATGGTTCCAATTGTATAATTATTCATTAGTTTCCCGAAGGCTTTTATCAAATAGTCGGAAGGCAAGTGAACCTGGCTGACTCGAAAGTAAATGCTTAAAGCAACTGCCATAAAGTTGAGACCTATTAATAAGTATATAAAACGAATCCCCATATTACCTGGTACATAAACAATATGATGTATGTACAAAAACAAATCGATTAATAGTCCAAACAAAACAGTAAGAAAAGCACTTTTTATGATTATCAACAATGTGAATTTTATTTTCATAAAGTAACTTAATAAAAACGAAAGTAGATTCAAAATAATAACCCAGACGCCAATTGAAACTGGTAATATACTTCCAAGATTTTCAGCGGCAGTTGCCCAAGGTGCACTTCCCAAGTTAGCTATTATCATAAAGCTATTTCCTAAGGCATTTAACATAATAGAACAATAAAACCATAATAAATTAACTGAACTAATTCTCATTATTATCTTCCTTTCATCATTGCACAAGAAGTCCCATATCAAAAAGCTTCATTGACATCGGATTCAAACGTTTGCGAATAAAAAAGAGCGGGTAACAGTATGGAGCCTACATATCGCTCTCAACTATACCCCACCCCTTTTGTCCAACTTCATGTTTTAATGCATCCCTTCAAACCATGGAAGGACAGAATCGTTTTGGTAATCTCCAGTTTATTTCCAATGCTAAATGAAGAATCCGTTTATTTAAAAGAATATCCCCCATCAACATATAAATGCGTACCTGTTATGAAGGAAGACTCATCAGAAGCTAGTAATACCGCTGCTCCTACTAAATCGGTGGGTTTTCCTACTCGTTTTAACATAGTAAGTTGAGCCTCTTGTTGGAGGACAGTATCATCCTTTAGACGTTCTGCGGTTAAATTTGTTTTAATTGTGCCAGGTGCAATTGCATTTACTCTAATATTTTTAATTCCTAATTCAAATGCCATGTGTCTCGTCATAGAACCAACAGCGCCTTTAGATGCTCCATATGCAACTGCATTAGGTTCAGCAAGTTCCGAAGTAATCGAGGACATATGAATAATGGTGCCACTTTCTTGTTCCACCATAACTTGCGCGGCCTCTAAACTACACAAATAAACCCCCCTTGCATTAACATTCATAATCTTTTCGTAATCCTCTATTGTAGAATCCAAAAATGGTATTTTTTTTGTGATTCCTGCATTCGCGACCATAATATCTAATTTCGAAAAGGTGGATATGGTTTGTAAAATTAAATTGTTGACAGATGCTTGATCTGAAACGTCTGTTTTAACCGCCAACCAATTTTTTTGAGGATGCCCTGTATTCATTGCCTCTTTTTTGGCAGCCTCTTGATTAATATCTGCATACACTACTTTAGCACCTTCACCCAAAAACCCCTTGGCAATTGCTGCCCCATTCCCTGAACCTGCTCCTGTAACTATTGCTACTTTATCTAAAAGTCTCATCGTTGTCCTCCAAGTTATGATCTATTATTTATATTTCGATATTAAATTCCAAGTGTGCGCATCTTCGTCAGTTTAAAAATGATCAATCTAAGATATGTCCTTCCTTTTTGCACCACCATAATTCTAAAAAACTTTTTACTATCGTTCATTTCTCATATACAGTGTATAACATATAATACTACTGAGCTAATAATCAAAAATCAGTTTATACATTTTTTTTGCGCACAAGCAGCAATACTTTCCTCAACGATTCCTAGTCCTTTGTCCAATAATTCATCATCGATATTTATTGGAGGAAATAATTTTGGAACTTCTTTGTTTGGACCACATTTATCCATAATTAATCCTCGTTTAAAAGCTTCTGTACAAACTATTTCCCCAAATCCTTCCATTGAACTTGCAATTCCATTCATTAATCCACGACCACGAACTTCCAATTCTAATGAGGGGAACTTTTTCGCTATTTCAGATAGGAATGCTCTAGTTTTATCTCCTTTTTGATGAATACTCTTTTCAAAAGAAGGGCCATCCCAAAATTTAAAAGACTCAATTGCAGTTACAAATGCTAAAGTATTCCCTCGAAACGTTCCCGTATGCTCTGCGGGTGCCCATATGTCATGCTCTGATTTGAAAAGAGTAAGTGCTAATGGAAGACCATAACCACTAATCGATTTTGATAAACAAATAATATCTGGATCTAAACCAATTGATTCGAAACTGAAGAACGACCCTGCTCTTCCACAGCCTGCTTGAATATCGTCAACAATAAACATGATGTCAAAGCGGCGACATAGTTCTTGAACCTTGATAAGCCATTCATCTTTCGCTACCTTTATACCACCTTGGCCTTGAATAGTTTCAACAATGATAGCAGCAGGTAATTCGACGCCACTACTATCATCTGTCAATAATTTTTCCAAAAAGTCAAAGGTATCCATATTTCTTCCAAAATAACCATCGTAAGGAACTGTTCTTGTATTAGTAAGTGGAACACCAGCTCCTTTTAGACTTGAGTCACTCCCCGAGATTGAAAGGGAACCTAGTGTCATGCCATGATAAGCATTTGTAAAACTAATTATAGTTTGACGTCCTATGACTTTTCGAGCTAGTTTAAGTGCACTCTCTACAGAATTCGTTCCTGTCGGTCCAGGAAACATCACTTTATAATCCATATTTCGAGGTTTTAATATACTATCCTCAAACTTTTGCAAAAACGCTTCTTTTTGTGGAGTTGCCATATCCAGACTTAATGTAATACCATCATTTTTTATAAAATCCATTAATTTCTGTTTTAATACAGGATGATTATGACCATAATTTAAAGCGCCTGCACCACTAAAAAATCAATATACTCCTTACCCGTTTCATCCCATAATCGACTTCCTTCACTTTTAGTAAACATTGCGGGAAAACTTCTAATATAACCACAAACTTCTGATTCCAACTGTTCAAACATCCGTAAATCATTTAATTCTTGTTTTATTTTCATATTATCCCCCTTTGAAAGAGTAATAAACTTAAATAACAAAATGCTTAAATTTATAGAATTAGTATTTTACATTATTGGTCTCTAACCTATCTTCTCAGAATCCTCTTCGTTATTTTTATTTTTTCCCTCCCAAAAATCAGCATTTTTAATTCCTAGTTTTATTGGATCAAATACAGGATCTTTTCCGGCTTTCTTCTGAGCTTTATAATCATTTAAAGCTACTACAGAATATTTAAATAAGAACAGAAGGGTAAACAAGTTTAGGTATGCCATGCTACCTAATCCTATGTCTCCTGCAGTCCAAGCTGCTTCAGCAGAAATTATTGTACCCTCGAAAACAAAAATCATGATTCCGAATTTCATTAAATAATTCGTCCATGGCCTTTCCTTATTAACATTAATATAAGATAAGCTAGTTTCAGATTTATAATAGTAGGAAATCATCGTTGTAAAACAGAAAAACAACAATGCAATAGCTAGAAACGCCTTCCCCCAACCCGCAAAAATGGTATCTATAGCAAATTGTACGTTGGTTCCGCCTGCTACTACACCGGGAATATTATTAACACCTGCTCCTTCTACATTATACATTCCCGTAATGATTACCATGAAAGCTGTCATCGAACAAATAATCCATGTATCAATATATACTGCAAAACTTTGAACCAGCCCTTGTTTTGCCGGATGGGAAACCTCGGCAGCAGCACCTTCAAACGTTTCTCCACCAGAACCTGCGGCGTTCGAGAAATATCCTCTTTGAATTCCCCACGAAATAGCGGAACCTATTAACCCTCCAAATGTTGCATCAGCTCCAAAGGCACTTGATACAATAATTCTAAAAACTTCCGGTATCGCTGAAAAGTTTGCAAAAATAAGGATCAATGCTAATAAGATATAGCCTATTGCCATAAATGGAACAGCTAATTCTGCAGTTTTTGCGATTCTTTTTACACCACCAAATACGATTAACGCAAAAACGGCTACAAGAATAAGTCCAGTAATCAAACGATTTATTCCAAATGCATCTTCCATTGCAATCGCAACAGTGTTAGACTGAATATTCATTAACAAAAATCCATTGGCTATTATCGTAAGGATCGCATATGCAATCGCTAATTTTTTCAATCCTAATCCTTTATCCATAAAAAACGGGGGACCGCCACGATACTCACCCTTCAATTTGCTTTTAAATATTTGGGCAAGAGTAACTTCAACAAAAGATGTTGCCGCTCCCAAAAAAGCCATTACCCACATCCAAAAGACTGCACCTGGTCCTCCTAAAGAAATTGCAGTAACAACCCCCGCGATATTCCCTGTTCCTACCCTACTACCTAAAGACATTGATAAAGCTTGAAAGGATGATACCCCACTTTTAGAGGAACCTCCCGTAAAAGTAAATCTTATCATATCCTTAATCTGCGTAACCTGGACAAACTTCGTGATAATTGTAAACAACAAACCAATCGCCAAGAATGAAAATATAAAAAACTGATTCCACACTAATCCACTTAACCAATCCATAAACGAATTCATCATCGACCTCCTTAGAATTATAAGACATTGAATGAATCATACATCTTACATAAGATTGACCATTTAGAAATAATATTGAACTATTTATGATTTAAAATAGTTATTTCCTGGACATAAAGTTTGCTTTGTGTTTGTGTACTTTTTATTATTAAATCTGCCACATCATCCGGTTTCATAAATTCGTCTAAAGACTCCTGAGGAAGACTTTTCTGCCACAAATCAGTTTCCATATTACCCATATATGCGCAAAATACTTTTATATTTGTTTCGGTTAACTCTTCTGCAACAGCTTCCGAAAAGCCACGAACACCGAATTTGCTTGCACTATAAACGCTTTCAGTTGATTTCGCTTGTTTTCCCGATGCTGATACAATATTAATAATTTGTCCTCTATTTTGTGCTTGCATATGCGATAACACGGCCTGCGTACAAAAAACTGTTCCTTTCAAATTAATATCAATCATGGCTACAATTTCTACTTCCTGTAATTCATTTAGTTCCTTGAAGACTCCAACACCAGCATTATTAACAAGATAATCAATTCCTCCGTGCTCATTTACGATGGCTTCCATCACTTCTTGCACTCGGCTTAAGGATGTAACATTTACCTTATAGATAGAGGAACCTCCAGTTAATGTTAAAGCCACCTCCTCTAATTTAGATATTGTTCTCCCTAACAAGCATATATAATATCCTTGTTGTGAATATTTTCGTGCCAATGAAGCTCCGAGACCACTTCCTGCTCCGGTTATTACAACGACTTCCTTTTCCATTTTTAACTTCCTTTCTGACATTTTACATAATATTAAAATAAGTAAAGCTATACCTATTTGCTATTTATTTTTGTTTATTATTAATAAGTTTTGAATTCTCCTTCGCTTATGTGAAATCGTTTTCATTACATCTTAAAATCGTTATCCCTCATTTGAAGTCACACTGTAATATTTAGTGTGACCCCTAAAAATGTTCAAAAGTTCCAGTATAATGGCTTCTTTAACACACCTTTTTAGTATACATTATAACTCTGCCCCGTCTGTGCACCTAAAACGCTCTTTTTAAAAGCCCTAGCAACACCTTTAGCCTTTACAGGTTCAAATCCCTTAAATAATGGACCATACTTTTCTTCAGATTCCTCTACCATATTCGGGCTGACACTATTAATGCGTATACCTCTTGGCATTTCGATAGCTGATGACTTAACAAATGCCCGTACACCGCCATTGGCCATCGCAGAGGATGCTGCTTGTACGATAGGATCATCCATTAAGATCCCGGTAATCAATGTAATACTGCCGTGATCACGAATATATTCTAAACCTAAAAGTACCAGGTTTATTTGGCCTAATAGTTTGCTATTTACCGCAACAAGATTTTGTTCTGGTGTCATTTCGGTGACAGGACCAAAATGGGAAGCACCCGCCGTGCAGATAAGTGCATCAATTTCACCAACTGACTCAAACATATTCTTAATACTTTCTGTTGAAGTCATATCTACCTGCACTTCGGAGCTGCTTCGGCTCGCTTGAATGATTTCTGCATCATCTTTCAATTCATTAACAACCGCTTTTCCAATCGTTCCATTAGCACCGACAACTAATATTTTCACTTCGACTACCTCCCCTATCGTTCTATTACTGTTACTTGCAGCATATAAATCTAAGCATTTCGTTTAAATTGATGATAAGCATGCTCACGTGCCTGTGAAATATTTGGTTGAAACTGTATTAAAGCCTCCGCCCTAGTTTGCTTCACGTGACCAATTGCTTTATTTATTTGGCTATCCAGCTTGTTATCCGTTAATTCAGAAGCAATGGTCAACCCCGCCACTTGCCCCTGGGCCATGGCAACCTTTGCACTCTCAATTCCAGTAATATTTCCTGCAACAAAAAGGTTGGGGACATTTGTTTTCATCCGTTCACTATGTACTGGAACATGGCCTCCCAGTTCCTTCACATAGATAAACGAGCAACCAATCAATGCTGCTAACTCAGGCAATGGAGCTAAGCCACCTGCTATACAGACAAAATCTGTACCTACGATGTCATCGGTATTCTCTATCGTTTCTCCATCCGCATTTACCTGCACGGTTTTTACACCGGTTACTTGGTTATGACCAATAATTTCAGTAGCGGCTGTTTTTATTCTAATCGGTATATCAGATATTTTGATCCCCTTTTTAGGAAAATACTTGATTGCGAATCTTGGACTGACAAATTTTGCAAGTTTGCCCGCCTGACGCAGAAATGCAGATGGTGCCAAATGCGTCAATCTCATAAGGGATTCCATCACCTTTTCAGGACTACCAGCCTCATTTGAAGTGAGATTTTTAGCGGGAATAATAATTTCCTTAACATCTATACCACAAAGTTGCAGTTCATTTGCTATCGCAACGGAAAGTACATTTGCACCAATGATGACACAGCTGTTACCAGGCTTCACCCGATGCACATTGCCCATCACTTGAGCAGCACCAATCGATATAGCCCCTGGGAGTGTCCAACCGGGAATAGGAACTGGAACTTCGGTCGCACCAGTTGCTAAAAGTAGCTTCTGAGCTACCTCTTGTCCTTGGGATGTGTGTATTTTCCAACCAGCATCGGTTTGCTCGATATTATAAACTGATACCCCACATTCAATCGTAACCCCTAAATTGACGGCCTTTTGATGGAGAATAGAAGACTCTTCAATCCCATTCAACCATTTCCCACTAGGCTCCTGATAAAGTTGGCCAAGCAGCCTTCCACCAACTTTAGGAAATTCATCAATTACTTTTATATCTAATCCTTTTTCAGCCCCAGTAATGGCCGCATTTAAGCCAGCAGGGCCAGCACCTACAATAACTAAATCCCACAATTTACTCATCCCCTTTTCCAAAAGAGGTTAACGTGTGAATCTCCATTCCATTGAAAACGGGGGTTATACAGGCCCGCACTACTTTTCGCTCCCCCAATTGAACGCGACATTCAAAACAATGACCAATATTACAATAGATACCTCGAGCATTTCCACTTACCTCATGATGACGAAGTGTTTTCACACCTGCTGCCATCATGGCTGATGCAATAGTATCCCCTTTATATGCCTGGTATGGCTGCCCATTAAAATAGATGGTAACGGCTTTTTGTTCTAATTGATTTCCAAGAATTGGGTGGTTCTCAACTCTCATTGTCATGAATGGTTCCTCCCAACACACCAAAAGTGGTGGGCCGTATTGGCGGCCGATAGCTTAGTTGTATTTTATTTTTTAATGGTTCCTTATTTATCTCACTTACTACTTGATCGATTACATGTCGGCAGGTTCTCCCCCCACAGTAACCCATGCCGGCCCGTGTTCTTAGTTTAACCTCTCGAGAGGAACAACCATATTGCTCCACTGTATCTCTTATCACACCAAGGGAAACTTCCTCACACCTGCACACGATAATTTTATCCTCATCCACACCTAATCCCCCCATCTTACATGAAACCATTATAAGGTTTTTGCGTCGTAGCCATATGCGCCCAGCGAATCATCGTGATAAAATCAAAAACCGGAAGTCCTGTTGCACGCTGAATGTCAGATGCATATGGTGGGAGATCACTACATTCTAGTAAAATAGCACCAATATTTGGATGTTCTCCTACAAGTTCTAATGCAGCTTGAACTACTTCCTTTTTTACGGTTTCATTATTAAAACTCCCTCTACTTTCAATAATGGCTGAGAACTCAGGTAATTCTCCTAACCCTTTTACTTTTACATAGTCCGGATTAGCAATTCCACAACTCTTAAATAAGTCGTCCGTAATTCCATAAATGTCCGCAGTCAGCATTCCGATATTTTGATCCAGTTTTAATCCAGCTTTAATCCAAGGCAATTGAATAACACTTGATAAGTAAACAGGGATATCTACTGCATCGGCCACCTTATCTTGAAAATTACCAAAGAATCCGCAAGCCGCGCAGATTGCACGTGCTCCCTCTTCTTCAAATTCTTTCGCGGCTTTGATAATATCATCCAGCAAAGTAGGATCTCCTACATGGATTCTTTTTTGATTGCAATTTGGCACGACTTTTAACCGTACAGGGAAATCATACGTGCTTAGATTGGCAACATTTCCTGGTAAAACAGGATACCAGCAATCATCTAAATAAAGAATTCCAACTGAATACCCCGCTACATATTGACCTTTTTTCATGGTAATCATCTTGCTTTCTTTTCCATCGCCTAAATACCCGTATTCCCGTTTACTATCCAATGCTTTTGAGCTCATGATGGCACCTCCTAATAATTTTGGAGAATATTCCTTCTCCGAAACTATTAAACCCAAATTCACATTAACTAGAAGTAACCGTTGTATCCTCTGCGTTAACGTTATATCCTAACTTTTCTAGTTCCTCCTTAAGCTTTGCTTTTATTTCAGCAGTAGGTTGTGTTAAAGGCTTTCTCACTTTACCACCTTTCATTCCAATTATGTCCAACCCTGCTTTTACTGGTCCCGGGTATGGATTATCTTCCGCCTCAACTAAGCCATAAATACCCGATAATTTTTGATTCAATTCACTTGCTGCCAATACGTCTTTCTTCTCAACAGCAAGTTCGTAAAGGGTTACAATTTCCTTAGGAAGCAAATTGACTAGAATTCCAAAAGCACCTTCTCCTCCAATGGAAAGAGTAGGAAGTATAAAAGGTTCTTCACCGGTAAACACAGTAAAGTTTTCAACATCCTTCGTCAAAGCCAGAACATTACATAGGTGACCAAAGTCTGCAGATTCTTTCACACTTACAATGTTTTCTACCTGACTCAACTCATAAATTAATTCAGGAGTAAGGCAAACATTGGTTGCTGGCGGGTAATTATAAATGGCGATTCCAACCTTTGATTTTGCAGCTATTTCTTTGTAAAATTCTCTGATTCCTTCTTCACTTGTCTGATGATAGTATGGTGGTAAAACAAGACCCCATGTTGCACCACATTCTGCAGCATAATTGGTAAGTTCAATTGTCTCCTGCGCGGTAGAGCATCCAACACCTGCCATAACAGGCACTCTTCCTGCTGCATATTCACAGCCAGCCTCAATTAAACTCTTACGTTCTGCATATGACATAACATGATATTCCCCTGTTGTGCCCCCAACTAAAAGACCATGAACGCCATTTTCGATTTGAAAATCAATTACTCTCTTATATCCTTCAAAATCAATCGTTTCATCATCATGGAAAGGTGTGATTAATGGTACAAAAATTCCTTTAGGTGCAATACTCATTTTTTATTCCTCCTATAGTTTCATTTTATAATTAAACATCTATATCACTTATGAAATTTCAGCTTTGTAACGCGACAATTTTAACTGTTCAATGTTAAAATCAGTTTCTTCTCCCGAAATTAACTGGGTTACCATTTTCCCCGTAATAGGCGCCATACTGATCCCATCACCTTCGTGTCCGCTAGCAATATAAAAACCAGGAACTTCTTCTACTTCAGATACAATCGGTAAATGGTCGATAACCCATGGCCTGATACCAGCATACGTACGAATACAACTTACATCCTTTAAAACCGGCAGAAAACGTGTTGCTCGTTCAGCAATCCCTCTGATTACTTTATTTTCCGACCTCACGTTATAACCTTTAAAGGCTCGGTGGCCACCTACTAAATAGTTATTAGCATCTGTGGGCTCAATCGTAAATGCAATATTACTATCATCTACTAGTTTGCTAACTTTTCTTTGGTAATTGATATCTTCAAATTTAGAGAGCATGTAGCCAAATTCATGCACCTTTTGCTTAACGATTCGATTTGTTTTCTCGGTGACTAGGATGATACCTTTACGTGGTCTAATTGGAATATCGATACCTACCATATCCCCAATGTCGCTTGCCCAGACCCCAGCACAATTGACGACCCGTTTTGTATAAATTGTAGTCCTGTCCGTTTTCACTGCCTCCACATGTCCGTTGGTTCCTCTGACAATATCTTTAACCTCATGGTTGGTAAACAGTTTTAAGCCATATTTCTTTGCCTCTTCCACAAAAGCATAGCAAACTAAATAAGGGTTCATCGTGGAATCAACTTCCGTCCAAATTCCACCAGCTAAATCTTTAGCTAAATATGGCTCGATTTCCAACAGCTCTTTGTTATCAACTATGTTCATACTATAGCCCGCATCAGCCTGCTCGGTGGCATACCCTTTAGCCACCTCCAGTTCTTGTTGTGTTTCACAGACATATAAACTACCACGAGTCTTAAATTCAAAGTTAAATGATAACTCTTCCGCCAATTCTTTATACAGTTGAATGCTTTTGAATCCTATTTCTGTATCAATTCCGGGCTTCTTATCACTGATGAGTGCTACTGCATCGCAACGACTGGATGTACCACTTGCCACGTCCCCTTTTTCGACCAAGGCGACACTGTAACCAGCTTTAGACAGATGATAAGCTACACTCGAACCAATAATTCCGGCACCGATCACAACGATATCAACACTATTCAAGCTATCACCTCCTTGCTTAACGCTTGTTAGCTATCTCTTATAAAAACCTGAGGGTTGCACATTTAGCGCGATATTCACTTGCTTTTTATATAAATATTCTTCCAATCCATACGTTCCCAAGTCCCCGCCAATACCACTTTGTTTATAGCCACTCCACGGGGCCTCATTAAATGTTGGGTGATACGTATTAATCCACGTAATACCTGCCTGTAGACCGCGGATCACCCGCTGAGCCTTAGCTCCATCATTCGTAAACACTGCAGCGGCAAGACCAAAATCGGTTCCATTTGCTAACTCAAGGGCCTCTTCTTCTGTTTCAAATAATTGGATCACGAGCACAGGGCCAAAAATCTCCTCCCGAACAATACGCATGTCAGGCGTTGTGTTGGTAAAAATAGTTGGTTCCATATAGTTGCCCTTCGCAAGTTCACCGTCAGTAATTTGTTTCCCGCCACATAAAAGTTCCGCGCCTTCTTCTATCCCGATATTCACGTATTTTAATACACTTTCCATATGTGATTGAGATATCAGTGGACCCATTTCCGTTTCTTCATTCCATCCCGGTCCAATTTTAATTCGCTTTGCCCGTGCTACAAGCTCCGGAACAAACTTATCATATATACTTTTTTCAAGAATAAGTCGTGAACCAGCAGAGCAAACTTGACCTTGCTGAGCAAATATGCCAAGTAATGCATAATCTACTGCGGTAGCAAAATCTGCATCGGCGAAAACAATGTTCGGTGATTTCCCGCCAAGCTCCAGACCAACCTTTTTTATCGTATTTGCAGCCTCTTTCATTATTTGCTTACCTGTTGATGTACCTCCAGTAAATGAAATTTTGTCCACATCTGGATGTTTGACCAGCTCATCCCCGATAGTTGCTCCTGATCCCATCACTAAATTAGTAACCCCATTAGGTAATCCGACCTCATCGATAACTTCAAATAGTCGAATAAGCGTTAATGGTGTTTGCGTAGAAGGTTTAACAACTACCGTACATCCAGCTGCTAGTGCTGCAGACATTTTTTGGGCTGCCATCACCAGTGGATAGTTCCAAGGGACAATAAGCGCTACCACACCAACAGGCTCACGGATAACCATCGCCTGTATTTCATCTGGCACTTCGTACGTTTGACCATGTGGTTTTGTCGCCAGTCCGGCATAGTATTGGAATTGATTAATTGCATCTTCTACGTCACCGAGTGAATCACTATATATTTTTCCATTATTTAACGTTTCCAGTTTTGCTAATTCTTCTTTACGTTCCTCTAACTTATTTGCTATTTTCAATAAATAATCTGCTCTAATTCGGGCATACGTTGTTTTCCAGCCATTTTTATAGAAAGCATCTTTAGCAGCTTTGACTGCATGATTGACATCCTCAACCCCACCTTCAGTTACGTTTGCGATTACTTCGTTGTCTGCAGGATTGATTACTTCACGCGTTTTATTAGATGAACTAAATACCCACTCCCCGTCGATATACATACGCTCTACTGTGTTTAATTCTTTAAGAACTGATTTGTAATTCACCGATGTACTGATCATATTAATTCAACTCACTCCCTCTTAGAATGGAAACACTTAATGAATACGCTTTCTATTCACTCTAAAAATTTTTGATATGATCTACCTAAAACCTAGATCGGAATAAATACCTAACAAAAGTTACTAATATGGATATCTGTTAGCTTTAAATTAATTATATTTTCATGGTATACTGAATCTTGTCATTAGTAAAATACGTTTTTTTAATGTTTATCATCAATTCTATTCATATTAAGGAGGTTACAATGTAGTGAGTATCCAGAGGTATGAAATTTTCAACAAGGTTGTCCAATTGAAAAATATTACGAATGCAGCAAATGAATTAAATATATCGCAATCAGGTATCAGTCACGCAATTAAAGTTCTTGAAGATGAATTGGGTGTAAAACTGTTGATCCGTAGTCGTACCGGGGTTAAGTTGACGAGTGAGGGAGAAAAGATTTACCAACATTCATTAATAGTGACCCAGGCTCATTATAATCTGCTACAGGAGGCTTCCGCTTTAAATGGAATAGAAACCGGAACGATTAAAGTAGGTACATTTGCAAGTGTTACTACACACTGGATTCCGAAAATCCTAACCTACTTTAAGGAGAAATATCCCGGCATCACTATAAAGATTTTCGAAAACGATTATCAAACCCTTGAAAAGGCAGTGATTTCAGGGGAATTAGATTGCTGCTTTACCACTGTTTCCGATAACAAGGATATTGAATTTGTCCCATTGAAGAAAGACAAACTCTACTGTATTGTTTCAAACGAAAACCCACTACATAAACAAAACGAAATGAAAATAGACCAACTTAAGGAATTTCCATTAATTAAGCCAAAAAAAGGATGGGATAATGAAATTTCTAATTTTTTTAGTAAACATCATATAAATCCCGTAGTTGCCTATGAAGTTTCCGATGACCAATCTATCATTGCATTGGTCCAGGATAATTTGGGGATTAATATTCGGCCTGGACTTGTCTTAACAAATATGCCAGACAGCATTACTGCCCTTGAATTTGCCGAAGAGGCTTATAGGGTTATTGGTATAGGGACTACAAAGCATGCGTCACACGCAACGAAGAAGTTTATTTCTATTGTTACAGAATTATATCAAAATAGTTAATTCCTTCAAATAGTTATCACATATCTAAATTGGGACCCAGATAAAATCTATGATCTCTCTGACCATCGTTCCTTGGGAGTTATTGGAGCTGATAATACTATGGACTTTGTCGTATCTAACATACTTCAGTATTGCGTAGCATAGTATGAAGTTTGTGTGCCATGGGTAAGAAGGTTGGTCGTCGAAAATTTCTTAAAGCATAATATGCCCTTGTCATAAACAACAGCTGCACTGTACGGGATTTTCTTCCTTAGAATCCAAGCTGGGCACACCAATAAAGTGAAACTTCATTCAGTGGGGGTTTCCCTTTCTCCCCCACTGAATAGAGGAACAAAGGCTAAGTTCACAACATCTGAGTTGCAACACCTTTGTGACCTGCGTCCTGCAGGCTGAGAACAGAATCGGACCTTTGTCATGCAGTTGACCCCCACCTATCTTTTTTAGTTTTACCTCAAAATCTTGAAGTGGGGATCTTACTGCTCGTTAAGGCGGGATAAAAAATTGGCAGCATTTTATTCGCTGCCAATTAACTATATACCATAAAGGAATACCTTTTACCTATTTGCTACCACATATACTCTATTAAACTTATCCCGTCACCAAATCCAAAACCGTCTGCAACATAACATTAACCCCATTCTCACAGTCTTCCCATGGTGTCAATTCATCTTCCGCATGGCTCTTACCATTTATACTTGGAACAAAGATCATCGCTGTCGGAATATATGTCGCAATAAACTGGGCATCATGTCCAGCACCACTAACCATCCGCTTATACGAATAGCCAATATTTTGCGCCGATTGTTCCACTGTATTTACGATTTTCTCATCAAACCAGACCGTATCCCGATCCCATTGTTTAGTGAGTTTTACCTCACATTTTTCTTTGCCAGCGGAATCCGGGAGTCCCTGAATAATTTCCTCCACCTGCCTAATGGTTTTGGCATCCTGGTGTCTCGCTTCAAGGGTAAACACAACCTTATTCAGGATAACGGTATGAATGTTAGGACTTACATTCATGCGGCCGATCGTGTAGACTAATTTATCGTCCAGCTTATTCATTTTCTCCCGTATTTCAGTAATCAAATTATTCGTAGCGAACAAGGCATCTTTGCGCATTGGCATTGGTGTTGTACCGGCATGGTCGGAGTCTCCGGTAACCTCAATTTCATAATTGACCATGCCAACCACGCCTTCAACGACACCAATCTGGAGTGATTCACTTTCCAGTACGGGCCCCTGTTCAATGTGTAACTCCAAAAAAGCTGCTGCATCTTTTAACCGATTTTCTTGATCACCCTTAAAACCACTATTTTTCAGTGCCTCCCCAAATGTTACGCCATCTTCATCCGTTGACTGTAACATGATTGCTTTATCAAACTTACCGGAAATGACACCGGAACACATCATGGCTGGCTCAAATCGCGCTCCCTCTTCGTTCGTGATATTGGCAACAACAACTGGCACCTGAGGCTTTATCCCCTGATCCACCATTGTTCTTACAACCTCGAGACCAGTCAATACGCCAAGCACCCCGTCAAACCGCCCGCCTTTTTTCACCGAATCTAAGTGTGAACCGACTACAACTGGCGGTTTATCATTATCCAACCCGGGTAATGTTGCATACATATTTGCCATGTCATCATATGCAACCGTCATTCCTAGTTTTTCACATTCGGCTTGGAAATGTTTCCTTACCTTAATATCAATATCTGATAAGGCCAGGCGTGTAACGCCATTATTTTCCGTTCTGCCAAAATCTGCAAACTCCTCTATTGTATCCTTTAGGCGTTCTCCATTAATTAATACTTTTTGTTTCTGCACAACTAGTCGCCTCCAATGAATTCTCTATCTATCGTTTCCATATCGACGTGTTAATTCTTTACCTTTTTTCTTTGAACTTTCTCCTTGATATACAACGTGGTAACATATTTTCTGCTGTCCGGATTGGTTAACAGAAGCGTCTCTTTTTTTGAGGGCTCGGTTTGATGTTCAAATTCAAAAACATCTCCATCAAGTGTACCAACCATTTTCGAAATGGTATACCCGCGTTTCATTAAATCATCAATTTTAAGCTTCTCTTCTAGAAAAACATCATTATCTGACAATTCGCTTTTCCTCCTTTGCGAAAGGGGAAAACAAGTCCCCCTCATGATGAAATGAGATTTTTCCATTACCCAACAACTTCTTCTGTTTCTGTTTGCTCCTCATCAATAATCCAATCACGTCCAACAGTGATTCCTAAATATTTTTCATCACTTGGATCTTCAATCTCAGCTTGTGGAAATTTATTAAAATACCAATACTTCGCTAATACATAGTAGATGGCCCCTGCGATAACAAAGCCAACGATAAATGAATAATCCATAAAAACAATGGCGACAGCACCACCGATTACCCAGGCAATGAAACCAACAATATTGACACCACCATGATACTTGAATTGTCCTGCGTGTTGATATAGCTCTTGTACATTTACCCTCCGTTTTCGGAGTAAATAGTAATCGACAACAAGAATCCCGCTTATCGCCGACAACACGGCTCCAAAGAATAACAGCGCCTGCGTCAAAATTTCATAAACACTCCATGGCTGGATAATCGTTCCTACAATACCAACCACAAATACCGCAATCGCATTGGATACCTTAGGCCCTAGCACATTGGAAAAAATAGCAGCAGCAGGGATAATATTTGCAGCTGTATTCGTCGACCATTGTGTCAGGACAATCATCAGAAGCAGCATTGCCAGCATCCAGCCTGAAGCTGTCTCTTGCAGGGCAATAACCGGGTTGGAACTGCCTGCTACCATAAAGGCTGCCGCACCAATCATAATCATAAATGTTTCCGTTAGTGGCATGGCAATCAGACTGCCAATCAAATTCGTCCGATTTCGTTTAAACCAATTTCGTTCATGTTTAGGTGCTTTAAAAAACCGGGATATAGTCGGGATATCACACCCTAATGTTGCCCAGAATCCCATATTGGCAAAAATGACGATCATAAACGCAGTAATTGCAGCGCCTCCTGTAACCGGACTTTCCGCCCATGCCCAAACACTGCCTCCTTTGTCAATGATATCTGCTGTTAACGTTTGATAGATGATTAAGGATAGAATAATAATGATTGGGGCTGCAAAATCAGCAAAGCGCTCTACCCATTTAATACCAGATGCAGTATTAATCAGCTGGACAAGCGCAAATATGATATAACATAACAACCAGTTATCAAATCCTGAATTAATCGTATGAATGATGGAGTTGATTGCAGTCGAACCGAAATACGTGTTTAGCCCAAACCAGAATGATGCTGTGACCGCTCGTGCTACAGAGGGAATATGCGTACCAACGATGCCAAACGGAGCCCTCATATAAACCGGAAAAGACAAACCATGCTCAACCCCAATATCCCCAACAATCGAAACAATTAGACCAATTGCAAGACATCCCACTATAGTTGCTAGCACTACCCAAGGTAAAGGAATACTCTGTACTCCAGAAGCACCAATATCAAAGGTTGCTAAAAGAATTGCCATCCCAACCCACATTGCAAAAAATCCCATAACTCCTATCTTTCGCTGACCGTGACCAATTGGAAGTAAATCCGGTGACTTTAGGTACGCGTTATTTTTATTGGTCTTTTCCATCATCTATCCCCTTTTTTAAGTGGGCATCCTATGTTGCCCATTTTCTAAATACAGCAGCAACAATCATCCCTTCGTTCATCGTTCTTATCATCGGCAAATCTTCCCCTTAACATAAGAAATCTTATTATACTCTCTGTTTATCACCCTATTTAACCGTATGCAAAAATGCCTCTCGATCATTCCAGGACATTGGCGGCGCAGTTGGCTCCAGGTCCACCATGTCGATTGCCCCTTCAACCGGGCAAACAATGGAGCATAGATTACAGCCAACACAATCATCTTCCCTGACCTTTAAGTAATCATTTCCGTTTTCATCAACCAGCATATCGATACACTGATGAGAAGTATCTTCGCAGGCGATGTGACACTTGTTGCAATTAATACAAACATCATTATTAATCCGGGCTACCATGCGATGATTTAAATCCAGATCGCTCCAATCGGTAAATTTATGAACGGATTTACCGATAATGTCACTTAAAGAGGAAATTCCTTTTTCATCCAAATAATTGCTTAAGCCTTCATTCAAATCATCGATAATACTAAACCCATGATGCATGGCTGCAGTACAAATCTGCACACCACCAGCACCCATCAGCATAAACTCGACCGTATCCTGCCAGGTAGAAATACCACCTATTCCTGAAATTGGAATATGGAAGTCCGGCTGCCGTGCACATTCGCCAACCATATTTAAGGCGATCGGTTTAACCGCTGGACCACAGTATCCGCCATGTGCCCCCTTGCCATTCACATTAGGCGTTGGGTTCCACGTGTCAATATCGACGCCGATTAAACTATTGATGGTATTAATCATACTTACTGCATCCGCACCGCCACGCTGCGCAGCTCTTGCCGTTGAAGTGATATCTGTAATGTTCGGCGTTAATTTCGTAATCACCGGTACTTCGGCAACTTCCTTGGCATACATGGTTATCTTTTCAACCAAATCCGGATGCTGACCGCACGCCGAACCCATACCCCGTTCAGACATACCATGTGGACAGCCAAGGTTTAATTCAAACCCATCGACCCCGACATCCTGCACCCGTTTCACAATTTCATGCCAATTTTCCCGCTTGGGTTCGACCATCAAAGATGCAATAATGACCCGATCAGGGAAAAGTTTCTTTGTTTCATAGATTTCTTTTAAGTTTTCCTCAATTGGCCGATCCGAAACTAATTCAATATTGTTAAAGCCGGCTACCCGTTGACCATTAAAGTGATAGCCACCAAAACGAGCGGTCACATTCAATGTCGGCTCACAGAGTGTCTTCCATACAGCCCCGCCCCATCCAGCTTCAAACGCACGTTGGACCTGATACCCTGTATTCGTTGGCGGAGCAGATGCAAGCCAATAAGGATTTGGGGATTTAATTCCTGCAAAATTAATACTAATATCAGCCATATTCATCCTCCAATCATCTAGGTTATACTTGATTTTCAGTCGCTTTTAATTGTTGATGTATCGCATATGCTGTTTCTTTTCCCTGCTGGGCAGCCGATACAGCCATGGCTTCACCAATACCTTTTGCAAAAACCACATCACCGGCAGCATAGACTTTCGGATTTGACGTAAGAAAGGTTTCAGAATCCACCTTCACCACACCGCCATCATGTGCTAGACCGAATTCATCAATGAGCGGACGATGCCGTGTTTGACCAATGGCCTTTACCACAATATCAACATCCATTAAAAATTCAGACCCTTCAATTTCTACTGGCCGTCTGCGTCCATCTAATTCCGCTTCTTGTAATTCCATACGCACACATTCCATTTGTTTGACATGACCATCATCATCACTGATCAGACGCTTTGGTGCAGTCAGCCATCTAAATTCAACGCCATCCTGTTTAGCAAATTCATATTCAAAGTCATAGGCTGACATTTCCGCTTCTGTCCGCCGATAAAGAATCTTAACATTGTCGGCACCAAGTCTTACGGAGGTCGTCGCACCATCGATCGCCGTATTTCCTGCTCCAATGACAGCAACACGCTTGCCAACAAATTCATCGGGGTAATTTCCGTTCTTTGTTTCTTCCACTAAATCTATCGCATCATAAACCCCGGCCAAATCTTCCCCCTCCATGCCTAGCATCGGCACCTCAGCCATGCCTACCGTTAGTATGACAGCATCATAGTCCTGTATAAGATGATCCGCAGCAATATCTTTACCAACTTCCATATTTGTACGAATCTCGACACCCAAGCTCTCCACCTGTTCGACTTCCCATAAAGAAATATCCTTTGGCAATCGAAATGGTACAATACCATGAGTATCCAATCCACCAGCCTCACCTTTAGCTTCAAAAATGGTTACCTCATAACCAAGTCGTCCCAGTTCACGAGCTGCCGATAAACCTGCCGGGCCACTACCAACAATCGCAATTCGCTTTCCATTTTTTTCTCCTGCCTTAAATAATACTTGTTCATTTTTTATCGCCCAATTGGTTGCATAACGCTGTAAGTCCCCAATCATAATTGGTTTCGTCGAATCATTCAGGACACAAGCACCTTCACATAATTCCTCGGTTGGGCAAACCCGCGCACAACTTGCTCCGATCGGGTTTTCTTCCATGATGGTTTTGGCTGATCCTTTTAAATTTCCGGATGCAATCTTTTTAATAAAACCAGGAATATTAATCCCAGTTGGACAAGCTTTGATACATGGTGCATCATAACAATAAAGACAGCGATTGGCTTCGTCTAATGCTTCTTGTGCATTATAACTGGGCTTCGACTCATCAAAATTCTTTGCCAACTCATCCGTTGGAAGCAAATTTTGCAGTAAATTTTCCAAAGAAAAGCCTCCTTTCAGGATTACGGTCACACGACTTTTTTCACAGACCTTGCGTATTTACGCACACTATTTAATCTGGTGGAATTAAAAATCACCTCCTAAAATAGAATAGATTTTCCTTGTACAGGTATATAATAAGTAAGCGTTTTCAATGTGTATATTTATTATTATAAAATTTCCTAATTAATTATATATTTACATTGTGTAACAAGTTTACCCCCATCATTAGTCATTCTGTAATAGAAAATGACTAAGCCACATTGTCATAGCGGATGAAACTTTCCACTTACAGCATCTATCGTTATTAAAAAAGGATCAGTAAGGCCTATGCTACCTTCCACAACCCAATATGGCCGATAAAATAGCTTTTGTTTTGTTGCTGCTATTTTCGGAACGGTAAGCACCTTCTTTTTAGTAGAAATGGAATGATATAAATAATCCTCTGCAATTTCTTCGGCTTCTTCAAAAGCTAGATATGGGTTAATGATATCCCGGTCAGATATCTCTTGTTTCGTAAATTGTGGAAATGTATCCGCTAGGGCCCCAACTTTATTAACACCATCGACAGTACAACCAACGTGTCCTTTTAAGGGGTGGAAAAAGTTCTGTCTATCGATGATATATTCAAAAATAAAATAGGGATAGAATACCAGTCTTTGCACCTGATAAGTTCTCCCAGTATCTAATCTTTCCAGTCGTTTTTTAATTTCCTCCCGGCTAAACCCTGGCTTTTCTGCATCAATAATCACAATGATTCCCCTTTTACTTGTTGTTTGTTTCGAATAAAAGTAGAAATAATCTTTGCCTCTGGACCAATATCGCGATTCGCATGTTTATCTATATTTTTCGGGAGTGATCGTGGCCCTTTTGCCTGCTCAAATACCTCTTGGATCGGTTCTGATGGCGGTGTACCAAACAGGTTACCAATGATCATTGCGATAATGGAAATAAGTAAACCAGCAAGGAACGGATGAATCCCAGTAACATCCTGCCAATCCAATGACGTCCATAATATGTTTGCCATCCCGCCACTAATCATCGAGCTTAAAACGCCAACACGATTTGCCTTTTTCCAATAGACAGCCGTGATATAAGGAACCATGAAACTATTACCCAATGTACCGAATGCGAATACAACTAGGTCAAACACCTTTGGCGGCTGCACAACGGCAACAATAATACCAATAACACCGGCTAACAGCACACTTAGTCTGGATACAAGAATCATCCTGTTATGACTGGCTTTTTTATCGATAAATCGTTGATAAACATCACGCGACAAAATGGTCCCCGCCTGCATTAAAATGGAATCAGATGTTGACATGATTGCTGCCATCACAGCGGATAGTAATAACGCTGCAAAGATTCCGGGAAAGAAAGTATATGCAAGTGTTGGAATAACCATTTCCGGATCACTTAAATTTGGTAAAAGAACGATTCCCATAAAACCTAATAGATATGGCGAGTACGCAAATAGTTGATTATATATTGTTGTCCACAGTGTTGCAGTCTTGACGGTTGCGGTACTTTTCATTGACATATGTCTGACCACAACATGCGGCAGTCCCATATACCCGATCATGTAGATTAAACTAGATCCTAAAATAACACCCCATTGCCCATAATAGACATAGTCTTTCCCCCAAATACTTAAGTAGGAGGCATCAAATTCTCCAAGGGATTGGTTTAAGCCAGAGATTCCGCCGACATGTATAAGCCCGACAACCAACAGACAAGCAACCCCCAAAAGCATAACCAGTGCCTGGAAAAAGTCCGTCCATACCACGGCTAAATAACCACCAGCAACCGTATAAATGATGATGATGCCAACACCAATAATAACCGCCCACTCATATTTCCAACCCGTTAAAGACTCTAATGCCTTACCAGCAGCGAGAAATTGCGCAAATACGTAGGCAAATAGAAAAACCGTCGCAATGATCGAACCTACAACCCGTACCGCCGCACTTTCAAAACGTTTTTCCAAGTATTCAATTGGAGACAATGCACCTAAGAGTTCCGACATTCTTCTCATTCGTTTCCCTAAAACCGATAGATTGATAATACCACCGCCCGCATCACCAATCGCATACATGATGGCATACCAGCCGTGTTGAAAGGCCAACGCTGGACCGCCTAAAAACATAAACCCGCTCATTGAGGTACTTTGCATCGTTAATGCGGTAACAGCGGGGCCAATTTTACGATCGCCCAGTAAATAACTATCTGGTGATTTAGAGGCTTTCTTGGAAAAATACAACCCGATACACAAGAGAGCCAATAAATATATAACGAATATGACGACATCAGAACTCACTTTTTGTTCATCTCCCTTTCTTCAAATTTATCATCTCTATTTTTGATGAAATACATAATAATACCAAGTGCCAGCCAAATAAACGGCCATGGAACGATATACCAAAATGTATCTGTAGGAAAATTGAACATCCGTCGCACCTCCTTTTTATATAGTGGCTTGGTTTACATGTATGTTGGCTAGAAGGGTATTATTACAACTTGTACATGGGAGTGGCCTTTTAACAGGAAATAAATGCAACAGGTAAAAAAACACTAATAATGATTTTACATATTGTCTAATGAATGAAATATCTACCTTTATTATACTAATTTCACAATCTTTGATACCGCTTACAGAAAGCGGATAATAGTTCTAGCGTTGATCTCAAAAAAATTACTAGGAGGAGTATAGATGACAGACCAAAATACCAATATGAAATCAAACTTAACGACACGTCACATTGGCATGATTTCGATAGCAGGTGTCATTGGAGCAGGATTGTTTATTGGTAGTGGTGCGGTTATTCATACGACAGGCCCCGCTGCGGTTATATCTTATTCATTTGCTGGTTTACTTGTTGTCTTGCTGATGAGGATGCTGGGCGAGATGTCAGCGGCCTATCCAACAAGCGGCTCATTTTCTACCTATGCACGTGAAGCCATTGGGCCATGGGCTGGATTTACCATTGGGTGGTTATACTGGTTCTTCTGGGTTGTCGTCATTGCTATAGAGGCAACAGCCGGTGCTGCAATTATCCAATATTGGATTCCTGATTTTCCACTTTGGCTTATGACACTTATTTTGACACTTTTATTAACAGGTACTAATTTGTTTTCGGTCAAATCGTTCGGTGAATTTGAATATTGGTTTTCACTCATCAAAGTAGTCAGTATTGGTGCTTTTCTCGTTTTAGGATTTTGTGTTATTTTCGGATGGTATCCTGGAATCAAATCTGCTGGCACGGTCAACTTAATTGGCAACGGCGGGTTTATACCAAACGGAATGGCCTCGGTCTTAGTTGGTATCACCACTGTTATTTTTTCCTTTATGGGTACCGAAATCGTTGCGATAGCGGCCGGTGAATCCGAGAATCCAGTGAAATCAGTTAAAATTGCAACGAACAGTGTTATCTGGCGGATTTTGATTTTTTTCATCGGATCTGTTGCCATTATCGTTACCCTGTTACCATGGAATTCGGCTGACATCCTTGTAAGTCCATTTGTTGCGGTCTTGGACTATATTGGTATACCAGCGGCTGCGCAAATCATGAACTTTGTTGTACTAACTGCTGTACTATCTTGTTTGAATTCAGCTCTTTACGCAAACTCAAGAACATTGTATGGAATGGCCAAGAAGGGTGATGCACCAAAAGCATTTATGAAATTAAATTCAAAAGGTGTCCCAGCCAGGGCAATTTTATTTAGTACATTATTTGCTTACATTGCCGTTATATTAAACTATATTTCACCTGATAAAGTATTTTTGTTTCTTGTTAATTCATCTGGAGCGGTGGCGCTTCTCGTGTATATAGTCATTGCTTTTTCTCATTTACGAATGAGGCGAAAACTGGAACGGAAAACTCCGGAGAGACTTGATATAAAAATGTGGTTCTTTCCCTATTTAACATATGCAACGATTTTCTGTCTTGCCGGAATTTACATTGCAATGTTTGTCATTGAATCACTAAGAATGCAGGCCATTTTAACATCCATTATTGCCATTGGAGTTGTTGTATCTTATTTTGCTTTTTACAGGGCCAAAGAACGCGTAGCCAAAAATGCACCAAAAAACAACTTTTCCACTGATCCACAATCAAGATAAATAGAAATATCAAGTTGGGAAATGGAATATGTACCCAGCAATGTCTGGCATTTTATACGCTAAACGATTCCAACTTCAAAAGTCGATTCCTTAACAGGGAATCGACTTTTTAATTTAGCTTTTTTAAGTAAAGCACAAGAGCCTTTTTTACCTCTAATTTCTATTGGATAATCAAATTCGGTTCCTTCTCTAGGGAGATGCTTTGTGCATAGACATATTATAACGTCTTCATAGTCATTATCATTGCTTATAATAAAAACTGGTCTTTGGGTTAGTTTTCCGGATGGTAAGGCAAATTGGGCAAAGAAAAATTCGCCGTGATAAGCATTATTCCTCCGTTGGCGAATGTAGTCTTCATACTTGTTCATATATTTCCCCTAAAGTTTCTTTATATAGGTCATCCCAGCGTCTTTTTCCCTTTTTATCTCAAAAGTAAACCTTGGATTTATAGAAAAATCGACGAAAGCAGCTTTATCCCGAAAATGAATTCTTTTATCAAAAAATAATCACCTCAAAATCAAAAATTCTGTACTGCACCCCAAAAGTTAGAGTGAAAATCTAACTTTTGGGGTGTTTATTTATGGCTAAATATAGTGAGAAGTTTAAACTGATGATAGTAAAAGAATATCATGAAGGAAAACTTGGATATAAGCTGTTAGCTCAGAAACATGGGGTGAAGTCGCATAAACAGATTATAAACTGGGTAAAAAATTATGAGGAATTTGGTGCCGATGGATTAACGAGGAAGAAAAAGAACCGATCATATACTGTTCAATTTAAGCTGGATGTATTAAGATTTATGAAGAGAACAGGTTCTTCAGTAATAGATACAGCCCTTCAATTTGGCCTAACTAATCCTTCGATGATAACTAAATGGAAAAAGTCCTTTATTGAAGGTGGTGCTGGAGCCCTTGGTAAACCGAAAGGACGACCACCTATGTCTGATAAAGCTAAGAACAGTAAAAGCAAACACGCAGAAGAAAAAGAAATGACGAACGAACAAAAATTAGAACGTGAAAACGAGCTTCTTCGTTTGGAGGTAGAATACCTAAAAAAGTTGCGAGCTTTTCAGATGGATCCGGAAGGCTATCTAGAAAAGCACAAGCAGCGTTATCATTCGAACTCAGGGAAAGGTTCAAACTAAAAGATGTTTTACATATAGTCGGTATCCCTGAATCCTCCTACCATTATCATATAAAGATGTTGAAGGAAGAAAACCCTAATCAAGTGCTAGAGGAGCTTATTCTATCTATTTTCGATGAACATAACGGAAATTATGGCTATCGTCGAATTCATCTAGAATTGAAAAACCGTGGATATAAAGTGAATCATAAGAAGGTTCAACGTATCATGCAAAAATTAGGACTTAAAGGGAGTAAGTTCTGGAGAAAAACTCGCAAGTATAGTTCTTATAAAGGTACTGTGGGAAAAGTTGCGAAGAATCTTATTAATCGCCGATTTTACACTAATGTGCCCCATCAAAAATTAACAACAGATATCACAGAATTTAAATGTGCCAATGGAGAAAAATTATATTTAAACCCAATCATGGATATGTTTAACGGAGAAATTCTTTCGTATGGAATAAGTATGCATCCAACCTTAGATTTTGTACTTAAACCGCTCGAAGAAGCTCTTGAAATCGTAAAAGACACAAAATACAGAACAACTATTCATTCTGATCAAGGATGGCATTACCAACATAGAAAATGGGTCAAAACACTTAACAAAAATAAGGTTTTTCAAAGTATGTCTAGAAAGGGAAACTGCTTAGATAATTCACCAATGGAGAACTTTTTTGGTTTACTAAAACAAGAGATGTATCATGGAGAGGCATTATGTTCGTTTATAGAATTAAAGGGTAAGATTGATAGCTATATAGATTACTATAATAAAAAACGTATCAAGCAAAAATTGGCCGGCATGAGTCCGGTTCAATACCGTATCCACACCAGCCAATTAGTTGCTTAATATAAACTCTAACTTTTAGGGGTCACATCATTCGGGGTGATTATTTTTTGCTGATTGTGTGCAATCCCATGGAAAAAGTGATCGCACTATACCGTTAGTGTTATTAACACTAACGGTATTTTTGCTAAGTACATATAATGAGAATCGCGCTTACAACAACTTCAAGTTCACACGCTCTTCAATTCTTCCTCTGCTTTTGTATCATCAAAACAAAGCGCAAACGGTTTTCCCGGAATAAACTTGCCATCACCTTTTTTACCAACAAATTCCCCATCATCAACCATGAGCTTACCGCGAAGAAACACTTTATCCACTTTCCCTTCCTGCTTGTAGCCCTCATATGAGCTGTAATCAACCCCATGAAGACTATTTTCATTGGAAATAATAGATGATTCATTGGGGTCATATAAAACGATGTCTGCATCCATGCCAACGCCAATATGTCCTTTGCAATGATCCAATCCCATGTTTTTAGCAGGTGTCGTGGCAAATAAATCAACAAACCGCTGTCTGGAGATCTTACCGGTATTTACACCGTATGTCCAGAGAATCCCTAATCGATTTTCAACACCTGGCGCACCATTTGGAATATTGGTAAAATCATCAACGCCCATATGCTTCTGATTCTTCCAATCAAATCCGCAATGATCCGTGCTAATTGCGTTTAGCCAACCATTATCAACTGCTTCCCATAAAGCTTCCTGATCGTCCTTAGTTCGTAATGCTGGCGACATCACATATTTAGCACCCTCGAAATTCGGTTTAGCCAAATCATCTTCATCAAGCATCAGATACTGAACACACGTTTCCCCATAAACCGGAAGTCCGTCATTTTTGGCAGAACGGATTGCTTCCATCACATTTTTAGCTGTGACATGCACAATATAAACAGGAGCCCCTACCATTGCCGCTAAATTAATCACGCGTTGGGTTGCTTCCAATTCTACCCGCGCTGGTCGTGATACAGCATGATAATATGGATCGGTCTTTCCTTCAGCGACCAATTTCTTTTGCAGTAGATCAATCACATCGGCATTTTCACAGTGGACCATAACCGTTACACCAGCTTCTTTTGCTGCTTTTAATGCTTTGTAAAGGGCCTCATCATCACTGTGAAATGGCATTCCTTTATAGGCCATAAACAATTTAACCGTGGAAATACCCCTGCTAGGCAAATCGGCAATTTCCTCAAATGTTTTATCCACAGGATCACATACGACCGCATGGTATGAATAATCCGCCATGGCTTGGGGAGCTACTTCATTTTTGTCCATTTCAAAAATCGTATCTGCCATACCTTTGCCTTGTTCCTGGTTGACAAATTCTACAACAGTTGTCGTTCCACCAGCTACAGCAGCATTGGAGGTTTCGAATCCCCGAACCCGTTCTCCTTTGAATTCAAACGAATAGTGAACATGCTGATCAACCCCACCCGGAAGGACATATTTCCCTTTGGCATCAACGACCTCATCGGCAGTCGCGTCTAACTGGGCCCCGACAGCAACTATTTTTTCTCCCTCAACTAATACATCGCCAACAAATTCATCAATAGCGGTTACAATTGTTCCATTTTTAATTAATGTACGCATGTATATCCTCCTTGTATAAAAATTGTGAATACTTAACGTGATGTCGTATGTGTTTCTCCTTTTTTGGTAGCCAACGCTTTAACCACTTGCAGTAACAAATCACCCCCCGATTTGATATCCGATTCACTTGAAAATTCCTCAGGGCAGTGACTTTTACCGCCCATACTTGGAATAAAAATCATTCCCACATCGGTAACCCGGGTCATCATGGCTGCGTCATGAACCGCGCCACTATTCATTTTCATATAGTTATAGCCATATTTCTCAGCTGCTGTTTCAATAGATTGAATGATTCTAGGAGAAAGTTTCATAGGCTCCGATTCACCAATCAATTCCATCTTGCTTTGAAGTTTGTCTTCAGCAGCTACGGTGTTTACCTTTTCCGTTAGGGCATTGACCACCAAATCGATTCCTCGTGCCTCAACATCCCGCACATCCACGAAGAATTCCACTCGCTGAGGGATGACATTCGGCATATTTGGCTGACAGGTTATTTTTCCAACTGTGGCAACCGTTGTTGGCAGAGCTTTCGTTTTTGCCGTTTCCCGGATAAAAGCAATGATGGCAGCCGCTCCCGCCAGCGGATCCTGCCGCAGGTTCATTGGTGTTGTTCCTGCATGATTGGAATCGCCTTCGAGCGTAATTTTAAACGTCTTCATTCCGGCGATTGCTTGGACAATACCAACTGCCTTATGCCCCGTCTCAAGCACAGATCCCTGCTCAATATGTAACTCAATCATCGCATCGACTTCATCCTCACCAAGCGCATCCCTTTCCGCCTGCTCGACTTCAAGATCAAAACGTTTTATGACATCATAAGCGGAATCCCCATTTCCATTTGTAATCGATTTTAGGTCCGCCAAGCCATATTTCCCGGTCATTACCTTGCTGCCTAGCATCGTAATACCGAAATTAGATCCTTCTTCCTCAGCAAAAATAATCAGTTCAATGGGGCGGCTTAACGTTAGTTGTTCCTCTCTTATTACTCTAATCGTCTCTAAGGCAGTTAAAACACCAAGTAGTCCATCAAATTTCCCGCCATTCTCTACAGTATCGATATGTGAGCCGATCATGATGGAAGGCTTATCGATTCCCTTTCCATACGTTGCCCGAACATTTCCAACGGCATCTACTTTTACGGAAAGACCTAACCCTTCCATTTCCGAAAACAAATAATTCCTTGCTTGCCTATCCTCCGCACTGTATGAAAATCGGGTACAACCATGATTTGGGGTTTTCGTAATACTGACAATGGTTGATAAATCGTTAAGCAGTCGCTTTAGATTGATTCCCAACTCCAGGCCCCCTTACGCAATATCCATAACAACATTGGCTGGATTGTTGCTTATATAATAGTCTTATAAAGTGAAATTTCATTCGATGGAAGTATTATAGCAGAGATGTGCATAATAGAATTTTATCTATCCATTTTTTCCGGTCACGTCTAAATTTTAGTTTAATAATTTAACTATATATATATTGACCATCAATCTCATGTTGCAGATTGTAAAAAGATAGTACGCTTTTCTTTTACACATTGTAAAGCGCTTACATTCGACTTTTTTCGTGTTAGGTGCGTCTATTTTATCCTATTTACAGTATACTAAAAATAATAGTAACGAACTACCTTTAAAGAGAACAACAGTTAATTTTGTCCATAACTCACTGCGACGTTTTTTATCTGTGTATAATTATAAAGCGCAATCCAGCCTTTTTCTCGTCCAAATCCACTCTTCTTATAGCCGCCAAATGGCATTTGCACCCCACCGCCGGCACCATAATTATTGATGAAAACTTGTCCTGCATCAATTCGGGTCGCCAAGTAATGTGCACGACTAATATCTTGCGTCCAAATTCCTGTAACCAGACCATAATCCGTCCCATTTGCCAAATCTAATGCTTCAGCAACATCACTAAACGTAAACACAGTCAACACAGGACCGAAAATTTCTTCCTGCGCTAATCTGCTATCTCTCCCTACGTTATCAATAATTGTCGGCTGCACATAGAATCCACCTGCATAACCATCTATGTTTACAGCATTTCCACCAGTGACAATAGAAGCCTCATTTTTTGCTAGCTCCATTAATTCCATCACATGATTATATTGTCTTTCGTTTAATATTGGACCAAGATCCTTATCGTCTAAACCGGGGCCAAGCGTTAAATGTTCAAAGCGCTCAGCGACTTTTGCCAGAAATTCCTCTTTAAACGATTCTTCCACCAGGAGTCTGGAGCCTGCAGAGCACGTCTGACCGGAATTTTGTATGATGGAACGAACGACTCCTTCTACAGTTTTTTCCATATCACAATCTGCAAAAACAATATTCGGTGATTTGCCTCCCAGCTCTAGTGTAGATGGTACTACATTTGCCATTGCAGCCTGACCGACAGCAATACCCGTCTCCACTGAACCGGTAAATGTGACATGATTAATGGATGGTTGGCCGGATAATGCCGCACCAGCTTCATGCCCGTATCCCGTAACATGATTAAACACACCTGCCGGTAAATCCAGCTCATCGAAAAATGTCGTTAGTCGCATTGCTGTCATCGGCGTATCCTCTGCACTTTTTACCACCACTGTATTGCCCATTGCTATAGCTGCAGCAACACTGCGGGAAATAATCTGCAACGGGTAGTTCCATGGCACAATATGTGCGGTGACACCGACAGGTTCGCGCACAACGTAGTTCAACAGACCGTCCTCAATTGGGATGGTATCTCCCATCACCTTATCTGCCGCTCCGCCATAAAATCGGAAATATCGAATTGCTGCATCAACATCCGCATACGCTTGAGAGATCGGTTTACCAACATCCATCGATTCCAGTTCTGCCAATTCATCCCGCTTCGCTTTCATTTTAGCAGCAATATCAAATAAAAGGTCACCGCGTTCGTAAGGTTTAAGCTTTCTCCATGCCTCACTTTGAAAAGCACTACTGGCTGCGTTCACCGCTTCATCCACATCCTCCTTTGTCCCTCTTGGAATGCTTGCAATGACTTTTCCATTGGATGGATTTTTCACATCGATATGCTCTCCATTTTTACTATGAATCCAGTTTCCATTTATATACATTTTAAACTGTTTCACAAAATCCCTCCATATAATTCATTTCGTTCAGACTCCCTCTCATCATGAGCATAATCAAATATTCCGACCGCCATCAACATGTAAAACAGCGCCCGTGATCATTTTTGCTTCATCGGAAAGCAGATATTTAATGGAATGGGCAATATTTTCTGGCTTCAGCAATTTCCCAAGGGGAACACTCTTTTCAAAAATTTGCTTTCTAGTATCATCCACGTTTGCCCCTTCTGCTGAAAATTGACCAAGCATCGTCGTGTCGGACGGACCAGGGTGAAGCACATTCACATTAATATGATTTGGTGCCAACTCTAGCGCCAAAGCCTTAGAGAAAGCCTCTACTGCGCCTTTTGATGCAACATAGGATTGTAAACCCGGTCTTGGTCTAGTAGCAGATACAGACCCAACGTTTACAATACTTCCTTCATTCTTTTTTCTCATATATGCTGAAGCTTCGCGACAAGTTAAGAACATCATAGTCATATTAATATCCATGATTTTATGCCATTCATCCAAGCTCACTTCTTCAATTGGGGTGGCACGTTGGGCAATGCCTGCTAGGTTAACCAGCCCGTCAATGTTCCCAAACTGATGGGCGGTTTTTTTAAAAATATTTTTCACGGCATCTTCATCCAATAAATCCCCTTCAAAAGCTATCAATTTATCATTTTCTTCATATTCTGTAAGTGTATTTATGTGAAGATCGCAACAAGCAACATTTGCTCCCTGATCCAGTAAAAGCTTAACAGTTTCCTTCCCCATACCTCCGCCTGCACCGGTAACAATGAAGGTCTTATCTTCAAATGACATACAATTCACATCCTTTTTTGAAGTTTGCTTACAATCGCATCCCCAACTTGCGCTGTAGTTGCATTCCCTCCAATATCTGGTGTTAGTGTTTTATTTTCTTCCAGCACATCTTCTATGGACAAGAGAATTTTATTATACAAGTCAGATCGCCCGAAATGCTTGAGCATTAACGCTAATGACCACATTTGTGCAATTGGATTTGCGATCCCTTTCCCTGCAATAGCAGGAGCAGATCCATGTACCGGTTCAAACATGGACGGGAATTCACCGGTAGGATTAATGTTGGCTGATGGAGCCAGACCCAACCCGCCTGCGAGGGCTGATCCCAAATCAGACAAGATGTCACCAAACAAATTGGAAGCCAGAATCAGCTGAAAATCTTCGGGACGTTCCACAAACAAGGCAGCAATCGCATCCACATAGTATTTTTCATAATCAATGTCCTGAAACCTATCTGCTTCTTCTTCAATAACCTTATCCCATAATGTCATCGTATGAATGATGGCATTTGATTTAGTTGCATTGGTTACTTTTCGCAGATGGTGGTCCCTTGCATACTGAAACGCAAATGTTGCTGCCCTTGCAATACCCTCCCTGGTCATGATCGTATTTTGTATAGCAAGTTCCCGGGGTTCTCCCTGATACATCTTCCCGCCAGCCGCAGAATATTCTCCTTCCGCATTTTCCCGGATGATAACAAAGTCAATTTTTTTATTTTGTTTTAATGGCGTTTCCAATCCTTTTAGCAATTTTATCGGCCTGAAATTGATATATTGCTGAAAGCTTTTTCGGATCGGCATAATTAAATCCCATATAGGAATATGCTCCGGGACACGGGAATCACCAACCGCCCCAAATAGAATCCCGTCAAATGCTTTTAATTGTTCAAGACCAGTTTCGGGCATCATTAATCCGTGTTTCAGATAATAGTCCGTATTCCAATTGAATTCTGTTGCTTCATAATTAAATGTTGGATCCATATCAGACAACACTTTTAATATTTTTATCGATTCCCTCATCACTTCAGGTCCGATTCCATCTCCTGGTAAAATTGAAATCTTATATTTCATTTGAACTCACCCTTTTTTCACTATGTCCAAAAAAACTACCATATTTATTAATAGTAAAGTTGTAAATAAGATTCTTTCCAATCCTGTCTTGTGGGCTATTTTTTAACCAAGTTTCTCTTCTTTTTTGGTTTCCTTTAAAATGAATTAGATTCCAGTCTTGATCCTATATTTGTTACATGATTGGCAGGCTTGCGTCCATGATTCCACTTTCCATCCAATTCACGCTCTATCTGAGCACCGAGCTGCAGGAGCAAACCATCCTCCCCCTGAGGTGCAAGCATATGCATGCCCAAGGGCAACCCATTTCCAAGTTCAGCCATTGGCAGGGAAATTCCCGGTAATCCGCAAATATTAGCAATTGGTGTATAGGAAAAAATACTCCACAAATTTTCAAACCAATCATAAACGGAAGGATTATCGCAAGTAGTCAGATACTCCATCGTTCCAACCAATGGTGTAGGTTTGGCCATTGTCGGCGTAAGGATCACATCCCAATCCTCAAAGAATGATCCCATCCTACGGGAAATTTCATTAAATTTCGTCTGCATTTTGACACGTTCCGCATAGGAAGCAAAACGCCCCTCTTCCCAGACTTTGATACACATCGATTCAACGAGATCTGCCGGCGGAGCTTCCAGGTTTTTTTGTCGGAGGATATCAGAAATTGTTTGTGCAAACTTCATAATATAGGCTGCTGTCTGTGCTTCATAAGAAGCATGAAGATCAAGATCTGGAACAACCCATTCTACATGATGACCAAGTTGCTCAAGGAAGTCAGCTGTTTTCTTTAACTCAGAAACTATTTCCGGTGTCGCTTTATAATCTCCCCACTCATGTGAAACAGCGATTCGAAGTCTGTTTGGATCCCGTTTTATCAGCTCGGAATATGGCTCTTGCGGAATCCAATAAGGTATAAATTCACCGGGAGCTCCTCCCCTGCAATGATCGAAAAAGGCAGCAGTGTCACGTATGGTTCGTGTATGGCAACCCTGTGCAGAAACGACATTCATCAAGTCCGAACTGTTAGGGGCTGCCGAAAAAACACCTCTAGACGGTTTCAATCCGATATTTCCGTTTACACCTGCTGGAATTCGAATGGATCCACCACCATCGCTCCCATGGGAGATTGGAACAATACCGGCAGCGACTGAAGCTGCAGTCCCGGCGGAGGAGCCACAGGTTGTATAATCAAGATCCCAAGGGTTTCTGGTAATATAAACATCCGGGTTCTCCGCTGAACTGCAGAGGCCAAACTCAGGTGTTGTCGTCCGTCCAATAACGTTGAGTCCAGCTTTGCGAATTTGCTCTGTCAGAAAACTATCCGCTGGGGAACGGTTTCCCTGCATAAGCAGAGAGCCCATTTCCTGTAGACGCCCTTTAAGCGTAGGACCAAGATCCTTCATAAAAAATGGTACCCCGGCAAAAATGCCGTCAGGATTCATTCCATCCATCAGGGGATCATCCACTACATCATGAAAGACCTCAATAACGCCATTGATTTCAGGGTTTAAGGCTTCAACCCCTTTTGCAACCTGGTTTGCCAACTCTTTTGGGGTGATCTCACCCTTTTGAATCAATTCCGCAAGACCAATAGCATCATAGTTGGACCATTCATTCCAGTTCATTGCCAAATTCATAAAACTTCACTCCTTCATATTTACGCGGTTTTTGCCAGATCCTGTTCATTTCTGTTTCCAAAACAATTACTGATATCCAAACGCTAATTTAATAACCTTCCGTTAAGCACTCCAAAACTTTGTAACAATTTCCGATCGTTGAGCAGCAAACCGTTCCTTCGTAAGTAAACTGCCGAAAACATAAGCAAGGAACGATAAAATTACCGATATAACAACCGGATGTAGGCCGAACGGATTTGGGATAAAAGTATTAAAACAAATAAAGGCAATCACCCCTGTTAAAATGGAAGATAATGCGCCAGCACTGTTCCCCGTCTTCCAGTATAATCCCATGACAATTGGCCAGATAAAGGCGGCTTCCAAGCCCCCCATAGCAAACAAGTTGAGCCAAATTAACAGGCTTGGTGGCTTAATAGCCATAAAGAAAACAATTACTCCAATAATCGTGGTCACACCGTAGCTTAATCGTTGCACTGTTGTGCTGGTTGCTTCGGGCTTCACATAATTTAAATAGATATCTTTAATAATGGAAGAACTGGCAACTAGCAGAACGGAACTTACGGTTGACATAATAGCTGCCAACGGGCCAGCTAAAACAATTCCCACAAGCCATGGAGGCAACAACTCTAGCGCAAGTAATGGTAATGTATTATCGGCAACACTAATCTCCGGCATAATAACCCGAGCAAATACTCCCGTTAATGTCAAAACCAACATAACGAAACCAACAGCAAACGTACCGATCATGATCGCGCTATGCATGGACTTGGAACTTCTATATGAGATGGCTCTAACAGCTATTTGTGGTAGCCCTACAACTCCCACACCCACTAATACCCAATACGATGAAACATATGCTGGTGATAACGATTCGTCGCTCCCAAATGGTGAAACCAAATTCGGATTTTCGGAAATCAAATCCGACATAATATTGTTAATCCCTCCACCGGCAATAACAGTAGCTATCACTAGAATGAAGGAGCCTATTAGCATAATTACACCCTGGATAGTGTCCGTTATAACGACGGCGCGAAACCCTCCGATGACTGTATAAATAACAAGGACAATACCAAAAATAAATAATCCAGATACGTAAGGAATACCTATTACCGACTCCATCAGGTGTCCTCCACCAACCCACTGGGCGGCCATAAGAGCAAACAAGAAAACTACGATACAAACAGCGGACAAAATAACAACCCACTTATTACGATATCTCTCCTTTAAAAAGTCAACTAATGTAACCGCATTTATCTTTCTTGCCATGATTGCAAATTTCTTGCCGAGAATCGATAAGGTGAAATAACCGGTCACCAATTGTGTCATACTTAATAACACCCATGCCAATCCAAATGTGTAGGCTGCTCCTGGTCCGCCAAGGAAGCTGCTGGCGCTTGCATAGGTAGCAAACATAGTCATTGCAAGAACAAACCCTCCGAGTTGTCTGCCGCCAAGAAAATATTCATTGGTGAAATCAGAGGATTTTCTCACCAACTTGGACGAAAAAATCCCTATAAAAAACATCGCAATTAGATATAAAATCAATATTATGATAACTTCCCAATTCATTCCGGAGATCCCCCTTTGGTATCATCTTCATATTCAGCATCAAGCGGAATATCCTTGTAAAAAAACTTTACAATGATAATGACAAGAATCGTAAAGACAATAAACCCAAGAATGCAACTATAAAAGAACCAAGCAGGAAATCCAAAAACATAATGATACTTGTCAACATCTTTTGAACCAAAACCGTATGCGAAACCAAACCACCATAGGAAATTTGCTATAGCGATGCCAATCCCAATCAAGGCTTCACGGTTAGCAATTTTATACCGCGGATCATCTGACAACTGTTCTTGTTTAACGTTATCTTTCATTCTCGTAATCTCCTTTCACAGATTTAAATTTGTCTTGGTATTTTTCATTTATCAAACATATTTCAATCTTTTTAAACTATCATCAACTGTGTTTCACATCTTGGTAGTTGTAGCATCACCTCCTAAATCCGGTGTTCTTATTTTACCACCCTTCCGTACTTGTTCAATACTTTCTAAGATCTAGCCACATCACTCCTGTTTTAAACACAGTCCAATATTCCCTGAACTGGTAACGTTTTCAAACTGCTGTTAGGAATAATCTCGTATTTTTTCTTCTTACTTTCTAATATTTTCTCAAAGTCTGTATTTCTCCGTACAGAACCCAAAGATATACATGTATTTAAAGCATTTACATACTATGTATGATGTAGTACATTATATATAAAGCCTAACAAATTAAAAGTTATTTGTAAATAAAATTAACAGAAAGATTTGATTAGACAAATAATTGGATATACAATTATTAAGATGCTCATGGTTAATGGGCTTCATAGGAGGTGAACGTAAATGACATTTTCCGTTGAAAAGATCAACTTAAGTCGTACCATATCTTCAGAAATTGTATTAATAATAAAAGATAATCTTCTAAACGGTTCCTTAAAACCGGGCGATAAATTACCCACCGAAAAGGAGTTAATGGAACAATTAGGCGTAAGTAGGACCCCAGTCAGAGAAGCAATTAAAATTTTGGAAGCTATTGGTGTCATACAAATCAAACGAGGGGAAGGCATGTTTATAACAAACAGCCTCTCCCAGTTTACATTAAATCCTTTAATATTCAGTTTGATAATGCACAGTAATAATATGAAACAACTTATTGAGTTTCGTCAGCATTTTGAGGTTCTATTAATGAATATGATTATTATAGAAAAAAAGGATATCACCAAAATTGAAGATACTTACCGCTCCCAAGTAGAAAGAATGAATTCCAACCTAAGTCCTGAAGAACTTGCTGATATTGACCTTGAATTCCATTATGCTGTCCTAGAAACAACGGAAAATCCATTTGTCATGGAAATCGGCAAAACAATTTATGAAATTATCAAGCCAAATATGATTCATTTCAAACATCATAGTAATATTAAACGGACCTTAGAGACCCATCATTTTTGCTTGGAATTACTACGTGGCAATATTGATTTTAATTCTAAGTTGGTAGCGCAGCGTATGATTAAAAACAATGAGGAAATGATCGATTCATAACCATAGCACAACTTTTTGAAAGAAAGAAAAGTAACAAAAATAAGGGACGTTTACGCTTCTCTATTTGGCAAGAAGAACAGGATAACTGAAATCTGGGTTATTAAATCGTCCCCTAACCATGGTCTTTTTTCATCAACCTAAATTGATAAACTGCACATTGTGTTTTTACACATACATGCATCCCAATTTAGATATATTATAAAGAATAATAGATTAAACAGGAGAAAAAATGCAGAAATATAAATTGATAAAGAGAAACTATCTAAGGCAACAAAAAAATAACACCGGCAGTTTACCGCTACTACTCACTCGATTTCAATTCAATCGTACTCGTTATCTCAACACCCTTCAACGCCTGCGATGCCAATTGATCTGCTTCTCGATTTCTTTTCCGCGAAACCAATTCATATTCAGGTGTTATCCCCATTATTTCTAGCTGGGATTCAATCCGATCGATCCACTTCACTAATTCCGGTTCATAGCATGGCCATTCATCCGTCATCTGGTTGATCACAACGTTTGAATCCCCAATAAATGTCACCGGTAAATGATGCACATCCAATAATGTTAGTTCTTGTACCCCAAGTGCTAGCGCTGCATATTCGGCCTCATTATTGGAATTAAACTCCATAGCAGCTGCATTTTTTCGCAGCCGATACGACCTGCCATTTTTATCATAATAAATAACACATCCCAGGCCTGACTTCTTCGTTTCCAGTTCGAAACCACCATCAAAATAAACGGTCACATTGTGAGCTTCCGTTTGAATTTCTTCCATATATTTTTTTAATTCCTTCAATGACCATGTATAATCCGAACGGTCAATAAACATTAAATTTTTTGTCCGTCCTGTCTTCTCCAAATCCTCCGCAAGCATGATCGCATTCCTGGCCTGCAACTCATCAGAAATGAACCTTGTTGTCATTCCTTTTGGCGTTTGATACGTTACTTCAAGCCGCACATTCATCGTCAACCCTCCATTACCATCATTATTCCTTAATCGATGAAAATTATGTTTTTCCCAATCAAGACACCCCAGACCTTTTACCGATGGGTCCGACCGCCAAAATACGGTCCAGCCTAAAGGTCCGTACCCGTTTACGCCAATAACAAAAAGCGGTGACCGTATCCCTCTCAACCCGAAGCACCCGAATAATCCGCTGTGTAACATGATATTGATCATCCATATAAAAGATCATGATTTTCCGTTTCGACTCCATTGAATCGGACAAAAAATGATTCATCAGAAACACCTCTTAAAAGGAAACGTTTGTTCTATTATATCACGAGTAACTTCTTTTCATGCATGTAAATTTTAGTAATATCAAGCGTTCTTATTTTGATTGTATCTACATATATATAATTAAATCTTCATGTCCCTTTTGTATTGTCAAGCCTTTCCCAGAAAGGTGGTGAGCCTCTGCAATATTCTTAAAAATATACGAAAGGAGAAATGATTCATGAAGCAACTTGCCAAAATCGGATTGCTAACACAAATCCTGATCGCTTTTGTAATCGCTGTCATTGCTGGGATTATCTTTGGACCAAGCATTGATATTGTGGAACCGCTGGGCACTCTTTTCTTACGTCTTATTCAGTTTATTATTATCCCTTTGATTGTATCGTCATTGATTGTTGGTGTCGCCAGTACCGGTGACATGCAAACACTCGGACGGATCGGTGGTAAAACGATTATCTATTATTTAGTCACGACATTTATTGCTGTAGCCATCGGACTGTTGCTCGCTACAATATTTCGACCTGGCGCTGGTGTTGATATTTCTGCCACTGGAGAAATGCCAGAAACAACAGATACAGGTGGTGTCGTTCAAGTCTTACTAAACATTATTCCCACCAATCCACTGGAAAGCTTATCAAGTGGCGACATTCTACAGATTATTTTCTTTGCCTTATTCATCGGTCTTGGAATCACCATGGTTGGGGAAAAAGCCGCACCTGTTTACCGGTTTTTCGATGGTTTTGCCGAAATTATGTACAAAATTACCTGGATCATCATGAAACTTATTCCACTGGGGGTCTTTGGCCTATTAGCACCAATCATTGGCGAATACGGTCTGTCCGTTTTGCTTCCATTAATCAAGCTTGTTTCCGTCGTTGCAGTCGGTTGTATTGTCCATGCACTTATCTGTTATTCTATCGGGGTAAAGACACTAGGGAAGATAAGCCCAGTCCGCTTCTTCAAAGGAATTCTGCCTGCCAGCCTAGTTGCTTTCAGTACCCAGAGTAGCAGTGGTACCCTGCCAGTCACGATTAAATGCTCCGAAGATAAATTAGGCGTTTCGAAAAAAATATCGAGCTTTGTCTTGCCATTAGGGGCAACCATCAACATGGATGGAACGTCATTATATTTAGGGATCGCTGCCCTATTTACCGCCCAAGCCTATGGTATTGATTTATCCTTTGTCCAAATTCTGACCATCATTCTCATCGCCACACTCGGCTCCATTGGCACAGCAGGCGTACCAGGTGCCGGGTTGGTCATGCTAACACTTGTTTTAACAACAATAAATTTACCACTGGAGGCAATTGCCATTATCGCAGGTGTCGACCGATTCATGGATATGTTCCGTACAGCAGTTAACGTTACCGGTGACGCTTCTGGAGCCGTGATTGTCCAGGCTTCGGAGAATAAATTGAATTCGAAGGCTGCGGTGGATGAGTGACGTAAAGCTCCACCATTTATGATAAGAACCATTACTCAATTTCGTTCATAGCTAAACAAGCCCCCGCAAAATGTATAATGACAGCATTTTGCGGGGGCTTGCTCATACACGGATGTGTGACCATGTTGACATCAAAGGCTTCTGGTAATACCTCGGCGCCAGGCATATTCGAAAAGTATTTCTCCTATTCTATCTCCCTTGACGATCATTAAATAGTAAAAAAGTAAGAACAAATTTATGTCCTTACTTTTTTCGATAATGTTGGATACCGGTGGCCGGGGTCGAAAACACAGTCAAAGTATTGATTTAATAAGGTTCTGTATATGCAATGTGTAAAATTGGTGTAAAATAATTTTAAAAGTAATATGACTCCTTGAGCAATTTTTCTTGCACAAGCCGATACCGAAATTGCATGAGGCATTGTATAGTAATAGTTTTCTAGCCTATTTATGGACGATAAAACGATTGATATTGCGATAGCTTAATTCATATCCCCGGCCAATCACTTTTATGTCTATTATTAATTTATGTTGTATAAACCACTTATCCATAACTAAATTTCTGGCGTCTTTTTTTTATCACTGAACTTAGATAAGAAGGTATAGATATGATACCTTAAATAACAATTAGAATAAGTGCGTTAGACTTTTCAACAGTTAGTGAACTACTTAAAAATAAGCATGGTCCCTTCACAATTCATCATGGTGGCCACGCTTATTTTTTACTTACTGGTCTTTGTCCGATCCATTTTAATGTGGCATTATTATTTTCATACGAATAGGTAAGGGTTTGACGTTATCGCTCCCTTTTCCCCTCGTTCACACTGTACGTGAGACTTTCACCTCAT